>CAKSEM010000068.1 GCA_934446485.1 uncultured Eubacteriales bacterium
AAGAGGCGCTGCCGGAGCTTGCACGGCTCTACCTCAGGATGAAGTCCGACGGCACGTATTCAAAACGAGCTTTTCTGCGTGCCGCGGCGTGTGAACTTGAGGGCTTCTATGTGCCGTCGCTTTATCGCATTGACTACAATGATGACGGAACCGTTGCGGGGATCACTCCGGAGGACGGTGTGCCGCCGCGCGTTACAAAACGGGTCATTGAAGATGTGGACCGCGCATACGTCCCTCTCGACCCCGTGATGCCGTATATTGAAACTGTTCACGACCGTGTTACACTTGAGGTGTTTCGCGGCTGTATACGCGGCTGCCGCTTCTGCCAGGCCGGATTTATTTGCCGACCCGTGCGCGAAAAGTCTCCCGAAACGCTCACTGCACAGGCAAAGCTCCTGTGCGAGCGGACCGGGTACGATGAGATATCGCTCTCATCACTTTCCATCAGCGACTACTCAAAGATCGGAACCCTGACGGATGAGTTGCTTGAATGGACCGACGATGAACGCATAAACTTATCTCTCCCGTCACTGCGTGCCGATACATTCACGAAGGAGCTGATGGACAAGATATCCTCCGTTCGATCCAGCGCCGTCACATTTGCACCCGAGGCCGGATCTCAGCGCCTGCGCGATGTTATAAACAAGAACGTCACCGAGGAGGAGATACTCCGCGCTGCCGCCGTGGCTTACGGCGCGGGCAAGAGCCGCGTGAAGCTCTACTTCATGAACGGACTGCCGTATGAGACCGATGAGGATGTGATAGGTATATCCGAGATTGCGCACCATGTCGTTGACGAATATTACAAGAATCCCGACCGCAATCGGCGGCAGCAGCCGCAGGTCACATTGAGCGTTGCCTGCTTTATTCCGAAGCCGCACACACCGTTCCAGTGGGAGGGGCAGAACACGTTTGACGAGCTTGAACGCAAGCAGAAGCTGCTCTCCGAGCACATTCGCGACCGAAAAGTCAGATATAACTATCACGACGCGCGTGTATCGCACCTTGAGGCGGTTTTTGCACGCGGAGACCGACGTCTCGCTCCCGCACTTGAGCTTGCCGTCAGACGCGGCATACGTTTCGATTCATGGGAGGAATTCTTCGATCTTGACCGATGGCTCGGGATTTTCGCGGAGTGCGGCATAGATCCGTCATTCTATGCAAACCGCACGATTCCTGATGACGAGATACTTCCGTGGGACATGATCGACTGCGGCGTTACGAAAGAATTCTTTCTGCGTGAACGACACCGCGCCGCAAAGGCGGCAACGACGCCGTCGTGCCGTGAGGTGTGCTCCGGCTGCGGTGTGAACCGACTTGTGGAGCCGAAGTTTTGCCGTTGGTGCCCCGGACACCCGGGCGGAGGCGAGATCGAGTCTATCACCGGCGGAGAGCATGAGCATTTGACCGGCGAGGCGCTCCTGCGCGAGCGTCAGAGGACGAATCCGAAGCCCGTGCGTGCTGTGCGCGTCAGATTTGCAAAGCGTGAGCCGATGCTCTATATTTCACATCTTGATATGACAAAATCCATCATGCGTGCGGTGGTGAAGTCACATCTTCCGTTATGGTATTCGGAGGGATACAATCCGATCCCGCATCTGGTGTTTTCTCCGCCGCTTTCGGTCGGCTGCGGCGGTGAGCACGAGGTCCTTGATTTTAAGATCATATCCGATGTTTCGGACGGAGAGATCCTCTCGCGTCTCAGAGCTGCGATGCCGGACGGTATCGATGTATCCGAGGTCTATACACAAAAGGACCGCCTCCGTGATATCGCCTTTGCTGAATACGACATAGAGTTCCGCCATGTGTGCCTGAGTGAAAGTGACGGCGCAGACCTCGTCGGCACCGTGAGAGATATGTTTGCCGTTCCCGTCGTACTGATGAAACGTTCCAAACGCGGAGAGCGCGAGGTCGATATATCGCCGCTCGTAAAGAGCATATCCGCCTTGCACGAGGGAGATTTGCTGACGGTCAGGACTTTGATCAGCGCATCGGGCGAAAATTATCTGAATCCCGAGTATGTTGCGCGCGCCGTGTCCGACCGTTACGGTCTTACGGGTGACGGCATATACCACGTGATTCGCCGCCGCAGGCTGCTGCTCGACGATGCGGAGAGCGACTTCAGATAAAAGCTATACGATCCCGTCGGGCGAGAAATGCTCCGAGCTTTCAAGCAGCCGAAGCCGCTCCTTCAGAATACTGAGCGCATCCGCGTAATTTCCGACGTCCTCCGCTGCAACGGAGGCCTCGAGCGAGCGAAGCGAAAGGTCTATCTCATCAAGCTCACGGTGACTTATGCTGAGAGACAGTGTAAAACGTTTGCGTTCCCAAATTTCTCTGATCTCCGAGAGCACTCCTGCGATCCTGCCGGAGTGCTCTTCTTCGTTTGTATATGTGTCGGGCAGAGTGTCCGAGCGCTCGAGCATGGATGACAGCGCCGAATGCGAGTTTATGCCTGCGAACACTACGAAACTCGTGATGAGCGCCAGCGCCACCAGAGCAGAGATGAATACCTTCATTTTTTGCCTCCGTTTTTTCCTTCGGTATCGGTCTTACTGAGCGTCAACTGCCTTGACAGCTTCATCTTGTCCGACGGATCGGAAATATATACCGAAATGTCTCCGGCATCGTTTACCGTCATGAGAAACACATTCTCCTCGGCGGTATCCGCGAGCTCGAGTATCCGTGAGAGCCAGCGCCTGTCCTTTGAGGCTGCCTCAAGCTCTTCATCGCTCACGCAGCCGTCGGATATCACCTGATGTGCAATACCGCGCTCGGTCACCTTAAAGCCGAGCGCGGTCGGCGTGAGCGGAGACGAGTCCGCCTTCGGCAGAACGGACAGCTTGCCGTTCTCCTCGAGAAAGGCGTACTCAACATCCGAAATATCGAACACCCCCTTGAGCCGCAATTCTCCGAGCAGCTCCTCGATATCGAGTCGGTTGCCTGCAAGAGCTTCCGGCAGCAGCTTTCCTCGGCGGATTATGATCGTCGGCTTTCCGCTGAAGATGTTGCGGAAGGTGCGGCTCTTCGTCTGCGCGAAGGAGAATACTATCTCGAGCGACAGCAGGAGCACTATCGGTATGGCCGAATGAAGCATCGGGATATTCTTGTCGGTGATGGGAAAGACGGCAAGCTCGGAAAGCATGAAGGTTACGACAAGCTCTGATATCTGCAGCTCTCCTATCTGCCGCTTCCCGGTGAGTCGGATCGCCGCGACCAATATGAGATATATGATGAGTGTGCGAATAAACAGCGTTATCAAAAGAGATTTGCCTCCTGCCTGCCTCCGCGGACGGAAAATATATTGATATACTTTCCCGAAATATCGGTCGGATATTCGCTGTCGGCGGGGGACTTGCAATTTTTTGCGAGATGTGGTATAATAAATATGAAAATGATAATCATTATTGATTTGTGAGGGCGTTAACATGGGGAAAGGCAAACTGATCGTGATAGAGGGAGCGTGCGACGGCATAGGAAAGTCCACGCAGTACCGTATGCTTAGGGACAGCCTAATATCGGACGGGTATACCGTGACAGGACACCACTTTCCGTCGTACGGTGCGGCACAGGCGGCGCCTGTCGAAGCGTACCTGCGCGGTGATTACGGCAGTGTAGGTTCGCTCTCGCCGTACTTTATTAACTCACTGTATGCAGTTGATCGCGCCGTTACTTGGCAGATGCACCTCGGAAAGCGATACGATGCCGGCGATGTGATCCTGCTCGACCGATATACGACGTCGAGCCTCATATATCAGTCGTCACAGATTGCAGATACCGCAAAGCGTGATGAGTTCATCCGTTATGCGGAGGAGCTCGAGTACGAAAAACTCGGCATCGGACGACCGGATGTCGTTGTGTTTCTGTGGGCGCCGTATGACGCTGCGGCGGCTCTGCGTGCGGAGAGAGAGTCGAACGACGGGATAGAATGCGACCTGCATGAGCGTGATGAAGAATATATGCGTGCAGTTTACGGCAATGCCTGCGAGCTGTCGGAGACGCTCGGATGGCGCCGAGTCTGCTGTACGCGCAGTGACGGGACTATGCGCACACGCGAGGAGATACACGCCGATGTGCTTGCGGCAGTGCGGTTCGGGGAGGCGAAGACGAAATGATTACCTACAAAACGCGACAGCGTGAAGCGATAATGCAGCTTTTCACGGAGCATCCCGATGTCTGCTACACAGCGCGTGAGATAATAGAGCGCGGCGAAGTGGATGCGGGGCAGGCAACGGTTTACAGAACGCTCGCTGCGCTGACGGCTGAGAACAAGCTGCGCCGATTTTCGTCGGGGACGGGAGCTGACTGCTATCGGCTTGCATGTAAGACGCCGACGGACGGTCACGTGCACGCAGTCTGCCTCGTATGCGGGGATATCATCCACGCCGACGGACACTTTCTCGACGAAGCGTCGTACAGCCTCCTTGAGGGATACGGTTTCAGAATCGATCCGTCGAGAACGGTGATCTACGGCACGTGTCGCGAATGCTCGCGGGCGCTCGGAGGGACGGAGAATGAAGAATGATGTATCCGTGCGTTGTGGGCGGTACGCACTGCGTGTCGGCAGAGTACGGCGCCGTGCTTTGATCTGCCGCACGGCAGGGCGAATTGCGGCAGCGATCATATCACTGATCCTCATGCTGATGCCGCTCGTCGGATGCGCCGCGCGAACGGGCGGCGCATCCGAGACGGAGATAAGCATAGTTGCAACTATCTTTCCGCCGTACGATTTTGCGCGAGCGGTTGCCGGCGGCACAGACGGAAAGGTGGATATCCGGATGCTCCTGCCGCCGGGGAGCGAAAGCCACGATTACGAACCGACCGTGGCTGATATTGCCGAGATCGCGGAGTGCGACCTGTTCATATGCGTGGGAGGCGAGACCGATCGTTGGGTCGACGGAGTTATGGATGCCGTCGGGCACAGCGTAAGAATGCTACGCCTGACCGATATGACTGAACTGCTCGCGGAGGACGACTCGGGCATAGTTGACGGTATGCATGGGCATGAGCATGACGACGGCGACGGGCACGGTGACGGTGCGGAAGCGGATGAACATGTCTGGACGTCTCCGGCGATCGCAGCACATATAACATCGGTGATATGTGACGCGATGTGCGACATTGCGCCGCAGTACGCGGATTCCTTTCGCACATCCGCCGAAGCATATATGACACGGCTCCGCGATATCGACTGCCGGCTCGTTGCGGCGGCGCGTGACGGCGGCACGCTGATCTTTGCCGACCGTTTCCCGTTCAGATACCTGACGCACGAGCTGGGGCTCGACTATCGCGCTGCATTTGCGGGGTGCTCGTCGGATTCGGAACCGTCGCTGACGGCGATATACAGGCTCTCCGAGGAGGCGCGAGAAACGGGAGCACGTGTGATACTCAAGGGGGAGTTCGCCGATCCCGCTGCGGCGGGGCTCATAGCCGATGCCTGCGGTGCGCACGTGATGACGCTACACTCGTGTCACAACGTTACGCGAGAGGACTTTGAGTCGGGTGTGACATATGCGCAGCTCATGGAAGAAAACCTTGAGGTTATCCGTATCGCGCTCGGACTCGATGCCGCGCTGTGACGGCGCTGTGATACTTGTATAAGGACGGTATAAACAAATGAGCGACAACATCATAGAGTGTCGGGATCTAACGCTTGCTTACGACGGCGCTCTTGTGATCGACCGACTCACGTTTGACGTGAAGCACGGTGAAATACTTCTCGTTACGGGCGAGAACGGAAGCGGAAAATCGACGCTGATCAAGGCGATCTTGGGGCTTCTTCGTCCGGTTTCCGGCGAAATCCGGAGGGCAAACGGGCGGCGCGGCATAGGCTACCTTCCGCAGAAGAGCGAATCTCCCGCAGGATTTCCCGCTACGGTGCGCGAGGTCGTGACCTCGGGTTTCTGCGGATCCCTCAGATGCGGAATCTTTCTTCCTCGTGATGCCGAGAAACGCATCAGCCGTGCGATGCGGCAGACCGGGGTAGAGAGCCTTGCCGAGCGATGCTTCGGTGAACTGTCGGGCGGTCAGACACAGCGCGTGCTGCTTGCCCGTGCGCTGTGCGCCGCCGACTCTCTCCTCGTTCTCGACGAGCCGACGAACGGGCTCGATCCGACATCTGCGGCAGATATGTATTCAATAATTACCGAGCTGCGCCGTGACCACGGAATATCCATCGTAATGGTCAGCCATGACCTCGACACTGCCGTATCGCTTGCCGACCGCGTTCTGCACATATGCTGCGACGGCGCTTTTCTGTGCGACGCCGCCGAGTATTCGGAGAGGGTCGCGGCGGTGCATTCCGCGCACGGTGAACATCATAGGAAGGAGGACAGAGATCATGACCGTTGCTGAAATTTTTGCATCCGAGCTCATGCGGCACATAGTATTCCGCGCCGTTCTCGTCGGCGTGCTCGTGTCGCTGTCCTCGTCGCTTCTCGGAGTAAGCCTTGTGACGCGGCACTATTCGATGATAGGCGACGGACTGTCGCACGTCGGTTATTTTGCGCTTGCACTCGGTGCCGCCGCCGGGGTCGGCACGGGGGCGAGGACAGCTATAGCGCTGCCGATAGTGATCTGTGCCGCGATACTGATACTGCGTCTCGAACGCAGCGGACGTATCAGCGGAGACTCCGCATGTGCCATCGTTGCGACGGGCTCGGTTGCGATAGGTACGATAATATTCGGTATATCCGGAACCAATACCTCGGATATATGCTCAAGCCTGTTCGGCTCTTCATCGGTCGTCACCGTGACCGCACGTGACGCCGTGTGTGCGGTAGTGCTTGCCGCCGTCGTCTGCGGTGCTGTGTTTGTCGGCAGGAGACTTGTGTTCGCCGTGACCTTTGATGAACAGTTTGCAGCCGCTGCCGGCTGCCGTGTCGGCACGCTGCGGACGGCGCTCGCGATCCTGACCGCCGTTACCATAGTCGTCGGAATGAAGATGATGGGGGCTATAATGATCTCGGCACTCATAGTGTTTCCGGCTATGACGGCAATGCAGCTTGCCCGCAGCTTCCGTTCCGTTCTCATTACATCTGCGGCGGTGTCTGTCATATCATTTATAATCGGTTTTATTTTGGCTTGCCGCTATTCGCTCCAGACCGGAGCCGCCGTCGTGACGTGTGAGCTTGCAGTGTTTGTTATATCCGTCGCCGTGTCGCGTGTCAGGTGCCGCATCGGACGAAAGCGTGCCGCATCATGAGGTATTTGCGACGTGATGGGCATACGCACCCGAATATAATGAAGATCCCGCAGCAGGCGGCGGATTTTGTGAGCGCCGCAGTGGCTACAGGTATGGACGAGCTCGTTATGTCCGATCATATGCCGTTCTCGGTTACCGGGGACGAGCACGATCGGATCCCCGCCGGTGCGGTCGGAGATTACTGCCGTGCGGTTTCGGAATGTGCAGCGAAATATTCGGAGAGCATCCGTATTCTTTGCGGGATCGAGATCGACTACCGACAGGAGTGCGAA
>CAKSEM010000069.1 GCA_934446485.1 uncultured Eubacteriales bacterium
TCCGGGGAGGGGGAACGCCTCCCCGGAAGATTTTCTTTGTTCTCTTTCTTTTACAAAAGAAAGAGAAAACTAACCTCAATTCAGAAAGCTGTCGCAGACAATCAGCCGCACGGAAGAAACATGATGGATACAGGAAAACTCAGGGCTGTGGATGGAGAATGTATAGCCAAAAAACAAAATAACGGATATGAAATCACTAAGGGGAAAAACACATAAGTGAAGCGAACGAAAAATACGGATAAGGACAGATAAGCGGCGAAAACGAGCAAACCGCCGCTTGTGAGAAGAAAGAGAGGTATTAAACCGAAAAACGAAAGAGCTGAGATGTCCTCACGGCTGCGAGAGTGCCCACATATTAAATACTCAAAACCCACAAAGCACGTCAACCCATCAAATCCCATAAAAAGAAATCCGCACCTCCAAAAACCATGTGCCTTGAGGTGCGGATTAAATTGCAGCTTTTGTTTCAGAATATGTCGTAATGCCCGCTCTGCAGTACACGTATGAGCTCATCACTATTCGTGATCGGCTCGTCCGTCAGTATACCTGCGGTAGGCGTGTTTACGTGATCGTGGTGATCTGTTCCGGCGGTCAGGATCTTTCCCTCACCGCCGACGCTTTTTGCCCACAGATGAGCTATATCGTTGTGCGAGTTCCACGCGCTGTGCGCGTTCAGAACCTCGTATCCGTCAACGAGTTCCGGCTCGACCATCGTGATGCCGTAACGCATCGGGTGTGCCTGGATCAAGGGTAGTCCGTACCCGTTAAAGTACCGATGCGCCTCGTCGAGAGACATATCGAATATGTCGGTGCGATCCATGAGCATCTTCTCCGTCACGCCGAACACAAGGTATTCGTTCCCCGAACCGCGCAGCTTCAGCTCCATTCCCGTTAGAACGTACAGGCGGTCGCCCGCCGCTTTGCGCGCTGTTTCGGCGGCGTCAAAGAGGTTTTTCACGAAGCGGTCGTACGGCATCTCTCCTATTTGATACGGAGAAAAATGGTTTGTTACGACGAGCGTTGTATAACCGCATTCAATATACTGTTTGACCGTGTCAGCTCCGCATTCCGATGCACAGGCGCTTGCCTCGCTCGTGTGGCAGTGGAGCTCGGTCTTGTACTTTCCCGTCAAGAGCGCTCCCTCCGATCAGAGGCGGCTGATTGACTCGTAGGTATCCTTAAAGATGCGCACGGGGTCGAGACGCTCCATATAGATTATCTTATGTCGGGTCGCATCAAACGCATATGACCAGCCATCTGTGAACACCGGTGCGGGAATGATCGAATAGTCAAACGCATCGGGAACGGCGATCGCCGCAGGAGCTGCAATGTCCCAGATAATGCGCTCCCAACCGTTCTCGTAGTATTCCTCGTTGAACTCCTCGGGCAGCGTTTCGCGGAAGAACACGCAAGCCTCGGAATCTCCCTTGATGCTCATGAGACCGTCGCGGCGTGTCACGAGCATCTTGGTGCCGTGATCACCGTCGCCGATCGCGGGGAGCAGTATAAGGTTTACTCCGCAGTTCATGATGACCTGTCCCGCTCTGTAGTCCTGCGCCAGGTTGAATTCGCCGAGATCGGGATTCTCGAGACAGTTGCCGCCGAGCCAGATGACGCAGATTTTATCTTTGATCGCGGGCTCCATAAGGATCGCGGACGAAACATTCGTGATGGCGCCGGTTGCGAGAATGTAGAGAAGCTCGTCGGCAGCGAGAGCCTCCTTTATGATGTTCCTTGCGGCAGGGCTGTCGACCGGACCGAAGTCGGGGTTCTCACCGATGCGGCTCGGCGACCCGCGGAAGGTCGGGCAGGTGCGGTGAGTAACACCCAGCACGCGGCCGATCTCCTCATAGCTTTTCTCCATGCCGTCGGCAAAGCCTTCTGAGCGATAATTGTCGAACGGAGCCGCGTTGATCGCGATGACTTCCATCTTTTCCGATCCGAGCGCATATGCGATGGCGTATTGGTCGTCCATCTCATTATAAGTGTCGGTATCGATTATGACCTTCTTGATCCTTGGGGATTTGAGGTCGTCGAGTATCTGTTCAAGCGTCATATCAGTAATTTTCCTTTCGTTTATCGGGTTAATGCTATGATACCAAATAACCGGGTATCTGTCAAGGAGGGAGAGCACGGCTTTTCAAAAAAACGCACTCAATTCCCCTTGGGGTCATATGTCATGCCGACCGTAAGCCCCGTACCGTTCGTTATAATTATGTCGTTCTCGCTGAGGTATGGATACTTTGGGGCAGCGGGCTCCGTTTCAGCCGACGTTTCGGCACTTGCGGTCTCAGCCGTACCGTCGGTGCTGTCGGCACTTGCGGTCGGATCGTCAACGGAGCACAGATAGTACCCGTTTTCCTCACCGTTTACGGCGATCCTGCGGAAGTCGATCTTCGTGTGATCGAGTATCAGGACGCCCTCTTCGCCGTCATACATACGCACTGCGCTGATCGGAATACGGTAGCCGGACTCCTCCGCATAGGTAACGGTTGCCTCCTGGCTGCGTGTAAAATCAAAGCCGCTCGGCACGCGTGACGATTTGAAAAGCATGACTGCATCCGTCGCGTCGGAGAGCTTCCGGTAGTATACCATGTCAACCGGAGAGGAAGTATTGTTGCCGAGCGTTACGGTGTAGTGCCGTCCCTCGGTAAGCGAAGACGCCGTTGCGGAATCTGTAAGGCAGGCGACGTACCAGCGGAAGTCGCGCATCAGAACTCCGGCCGCGCGGGAGGTGTCTGCCGGACCGGCGTCGGCGCGATCAAGCATGTCGCGGAATGTCGAATATGTGAGGGAGTCGATCGACGCGGATGTGAGCACGGTTTCGTAGCCGTCTGCACGGGAAAAATAGTATCCCGGAGACGGTGCCGTGATCTGTGCCGAGGCGGTGCCGAGGCTCGCGCGGGCGGCGGAGAGGTTGCTCCGTAGCGCCGTGAGCTGAGCGTTGATATCGGTGATGCGACCGCTCAGAATTCCGATCTCGCGCAGTCCCAATATAACATCGCTTTTCAGCGATGTGATCGACGAAAGGTCACCGGCCTCCGCCGCACGGCGCAGTTTTATGACCGTATCGCCGACCGTGCGGCTTGCAGCGCGGCTGTCGCCGACGGTAGTGCCGTCGTCCGCACGGCGCTCGTAAAAGTCTATCTGTTCTTCAAGCTCGGCGATGCGGGCAAGCGCACCGGGTGTTGCTGACGGATATGCCTCAGCTACTGTGTCGCCGGCGCGCACGCGCTCTCCGTCGCCGACGGTCGGCGCGGGAGTCGCGGTTGGACTTGGGTTTTCGAGCATTACCTCATCCTTCAGTATATATGCCTCTCCGCTGACGGTGCGAGAGATGGTTTCCGCGCGGGCATACATTATATCTATACCGCCGCGCAGCTCGGTCGACATATGATAACCGATGTAGAACAGCACACCTATCGCCGCAATCGACGCTGCGGCATATGCTGCGACCCGCCCGAGGTAACGACGGTCGAAAAACGGTCTTTTGTTCTTCTTCACGGCAGGCTTACGCCTCCTCTCAATGTTGCAGTCTTACGGTGGATCATTCAGAGATTTCCGTCGGGGCGCGGCAGATGCGTTACTGTACAGTCGCCTCCGAGAGATGCCTCAAGCGAGCGGCACGTGAAGAGGAACGTCTGCACACCGCTGTCGCGGAGGACGCCGAGCGCTTCGCGAACGCGGTCCTCGTCAAGGAAAGCCAGACTCTCGTCAAATATCACAGGCGGTGTCGCGGCGCCGTCGAACATAGCGCCGACGAGTGCAAGGCGAAGTGCAAGGTGCGCTATGTCGCGGGTCCCTGCCGACAGGTAGTCGAGCTCACGTGTTCCGAAATTCTCGGTGCGGAAGCTCATATCGAGAGTAGGCGAGACTCCGATGGAGGAGTAGCGTCCGCCCGTTACGCCGCTCATGATCCTCGAGGCGTTCTCGGTAAGGCGCGGAATGATCGAAGAACGCAGCGATTCACCTGCGGCGTGAAGTGTATCCAGAGCCTTGACGCAGGCAATGTACATTTCGGTCTTTGCTGCAAGGCGGGTTTCCGCATCCGCAAGCTGCTCCGCCACCTCTGCGGGAGACTTTGCGGACGCGCGGAGCCTTGCCGTTTCGCGTTCAAGCTCAAGCTCGCGTCGGCGGAGTCCCTCCGCCTGCTCCGTGCGGAAAGCGCGCTCGCGGCGCAGTCGGCGCACGTCGTCGTCGGAGAGCTCTGCTGCCCGACGACCGACTTCGGATTCAAGTATGCCGCTCTCATCCGCCGAAGCCTCACGTGCTGCTGCCGACGCTTCGGCAAGCTGCCCTTCAAGGCGGGCGCATTCAGCCTCGAGCGCACGTCTGCGGTCGGTAGATTCCTTGACGAATTTGCCGAGGCGTCCTGCCGCCTTTGCTGCCGAAAGAGAGGAGGTTTCCCCGTCTAATCCTACGCGGCGTGACAGGTCTGCTATCGTATCGGCAGCAAGTGATGCCGCGCGTTCTGCGGCATCACGCTCCTCGCGGAGTGAATCTGCCGCCTTTGCCCGTTCCTCGGCGGAGGCGAACGCCGCGTCAAGATCGTCCTCGGTGTCTATGCCGAGACGGTCAAGGATGCTCTCCTGCTTCCTCCGACGGACGGAGCATATGATAAACTCAGCGATACCGCCGACTGCTGCTACCGCGCTTGCCGCGACAGCGGGGATGACGGTACGGCCGCCCGATATACTCAGATATGCGCATCCGACGATGCCGAGAAGCCCCAATATGAGCAGTATTACCGATATGGTAAAAGCACGCGACGAACGGCGTCCGGCAGCGCGGTAAGCGGTAATGTCCGACGCGATTTCGGAGGCGGGCTGTCCCGAGCCGCTCCGATCGTCCCGTTCATCCGCTCTCAGATGGGCTGCGCGGTCGAGGTCGCGCACGGCGACGGCAAGAGTTGAGATAAACTGCTCGTCCGCACCGTTGCGTACTGCAAGCGCAAGCTCCTCGCGGGAGCGTGTCAGCTCGGCGTTAAGCTCCTCTGCCTTATCGGCGCGGCGGCGAGCCTCAACGACGGCAAGTGCGTCTGACAGCTCCTCAAGCTCTGCAGCGCGTGCAGCGGATTCCGCGATGCGCGCTTTGACGTCCGAGAGCGACTGCTCAGCCGATATCAGAGCGGCAGCGGATTCCCGCGTTTCCTCGCGCAGGCGTACCAATCCGTCTCGCTCACGTTCAAGCTCGACGATCTCGCCGCCCGTGCGATTTTTATGCATAAGGCGTACTCGCGCTTTCTCGAGTATATCCTCGGCGCGGCGCACATTTACGTTCTCGTCGGCGGTGCTGAGAATGTTTTCGATAGATTCGCGCACCGCAGCGGGATCGGGTCTTGCATCGACGCCCTGTGCCGAGAACGCCGTGTTCATGAAGACGCCCTCCGGCACGCCGAAAAAGAACTCTCCCGGAGAGACGGTGAGCCGCTCGGGCATAGATGTGCCGTCGTCGAGTAATTTTACGCTTTCGCTGTACTTCGGCCGTCCGTCGGATGAGGTTTTGACGTTCAGTGTCCGCTCGACGCGGTATACGCGGTCGCCGACGGCGCAAACGGCGTAACCGGAGGCGTATCCGCGTGCCCAGTTTATGTAGTGCTGTTTTTCGGAGATCTCCTCGGACGCTCGCCCTGACAGTCCGTAGAATATGAATTTGATAAACATGGCGACGGCGCTCTTGCCGGACTCGTTCACGCCGTCGATGATGTTGAGTCCGGGGGATGCGGTAATGTCGGCATCTATTATGGGACCGAAGGCGGCTATGTGGAGCTTTGATATATACATGATCAGATTCCTTTCGTAAAGCAGAGCGTCACAGCTCCGTCGGAACTTCGCCTGCAAGGGCGGCAAGTCCTATGCGCAGCGCCGCTGCAGCCCGAGAGCGCACGTTGCTGTCATCGGAGAGGAGCTCAGGTTCAAGGAGCCGATAGAATTCACCGCGCAGGGAGGGGTCACGCCGAAGCTCGTCCGCACCCATCATAGGCGAGGTTCCGTCCGCAACGCTCAGAGCAAAGAGGCGCCCTGACGCCGAGATCTCATTTTCAAGATAGCCGCTGCTGATGCGCAGAGATGGGTCAACCTGCCCCGTAAGCGTGAGTCGGAGCAGAGTGTCGTCGCCGTAGCGGCTGTCGGTGACGAAATCGAGGATGCGGTCGCGCAGTTCAGTGTTTGTTTCTGCACCGTCAACGGACAGCGATGCTGTTTCATAGCGGCGTTTTGAAAAGCGGACGCGTCGCGCGGTGACGCGGTGTGTGTCGGGGTCGATCGTGAGGTCGATTGCGCCCTTAGGCCCCGTTTCGTCGAAGGCGCGACCCTCGAGGCAGCCGCAATATGCTATGCGATCGGTGTACTCCTGCGGATTGTGAATGTGCCCGAGAGCCGCATAATCTGCGCCGAAGGCCTCTATCTCCCGTACGGTAAGCGGGCAGGCGGTTGAGCTTTGGGAGGTGAGATCGCCGTGCGCGCAGAGGATGTTTATACGCCCGTCATTCGGCGCGGGCTCGGCATCGCGGAGAGGTGAGTGCTCAAGCGTGCGCGAGGTAAACGCCCAGCCGTAGACACGTGCGCCGAGGTCGGGAAAGTCGAACGAGTCGAGCTCACTCTCGCGGAATATGTAGGTGTTATCCGGGAAAGCGCCCGAACGCCACGCGTCGGTGCCGGAGATTGGGTCGTGATTGCCCGGGCTGATCACAACGGGGCAGGTGAGACGTGAGAACTCGCTCTTTATGAGGGCAAGAGTCTCACGTGTGACGAATTCGGAATCGAAGAGGTCGCCCGCAATGAGCATGAGATCGATATGCTCGGTGCGCACGTAGTGCAGCATCGAGGTAAATGCGGCGCGCAGTTCGCGCCGTCTGATCTCGGAGAGCTTTGCGTCGAGCCCTGAGAATGGGCTGTCGAGGTGGATATCTCCCGTATGTAGGATTCGCAGCATGGTATATTGCCTTTCGTTTGATTTGTTGAATTTGTTTGGATCTATGTTTTGCACCGCAGTTTTGCGGGCGCAGAGGGTCGTGGATTCTTTTTGCCGGTTGTCTTTCTTTTTTTCTCTCATCGCAGCCGCGGCGTTTTACTGTCCTTATCGTTTTATCCGTGCAGCTGCCGGTCTGCGACAGCTTTCTGAATTACGGTTAAATGGATCTTCGATCCATATCTTTCTTTCGTGAAAGAAAGGATGCAAAG
>CAKSEM010000070.1 GCA_934446485.1 uncultured Eubacteriales bacterium
AATACACGGAATACGGCTTCACCTCAACTCAATCGGGTGTCCCGAATGTCGTCCGGCTTACCGCAAGTGCCTAGTAGATTATCTTGATGCTCACCGCGACGAGCTGTGTGATACCTGTCGCGAACGACTCGCCTCTAACCCGCTTCGCGTACTCGACTGCAAGAATCCCGAATGCCGCAAGATCGCCGAAGCAGCGCCGAAATCCATAGAACACCTGTGTCCCGAATGTCAGTCCCATATGGACTCACTCCGCGCACTGCTCGACGCAGCCGGAATCGAATATGAAATCGACACACATATCGTTCGCGGACTCGACTACTACACGCGCACAGTATTTGAGTTCATCTGCGACGGCATCGGTGCTCAGAGCACTGTGTGCGGCGGAGGCAGATACGACGGGCTCATGGAGGAGCTCGGCGGTCCCTCTCAGCCGGGAATCGGGTTCGGAATGGGGATCACCCGTCTGCTCATGGCTATGGAGCAATGCGGTGCCCCGATACCCGAGCGCCGTCGCCCCGCGCTGTACATCGCGTCTCTCGGTGAACGTGCAGCCGTTGAGGCATGCCGTATAACCACCGAGCTGCGGCAGGCGGGAATCATCGCGGAATGTGATGTCATGGGGCGCAGCCTCAAGGCACAGATGAAATATGCCGATAAGCTCGGCGCGCACTTCACACTGATTCTCGGTGACTCGGAGATCGACTCGGGTCTGGCAGTCATAAAGAACATGAGCGACAGTGCACAAACAGAAATTGAAATATCCGACACCGTCAAATTCATACGCGACAGTCTAAGCATATAAACCACATAAGAGAAAGGATATCGTTATAAATGGAATCTTTTGAAAAATGCGATAAACGCACTCACTACTGCGGAGTTCTCACCTCCGAAGATATCGGTAAGAAGGTTACGGTTCTCGGTTGGTGTCAAAGGCAGCGTGACCTCGGCAGCCTCATATTCATCGATCTGCGCGACCGCACAGGCATCGTTCAGCTCGCGTTCGACTCGGAGTGCGACCGTGAAATATTCGACCTTGCCTTCGGTGTTCGCGCAGAGTACGTGCTTTCCGCATCCGGAACCGTGCGCTCACGCGGAGAAGGCGCAATCAACCCGAATATGCCTACAGGTGAGATCGAAGTTCACGTGGAGCGTTTCAAGGTGCTCTCAGTCGCAAAGACACCTCCGTTTGCAATAGTCGAGAACAGCGACGTAAAGCCGGAGCTGCGTCTCGCTCACCGCTACCTTGACCTGAGACGTCCGGACCTCCAGCAGAACATCATAAACCGCTCGCGCATCGTCAAGATCGCACGTGACTACTTTGCGGAAAACGGATTCATCGATATCGAGACCCCGTGTCTCATACGTCCGACCCCTGAAGGTGCACGCGACTACCTTGTGCCGAGCCGTGTACATCCCGGAAAGTTCTATGCACTTCCCCAATCGCCTCAGCTCTACAAACAGATGCTCATGTACTCCGGCTTCGACCGCTATTTCCAGATAGCGCGCTGCTTCAGAGACGAGGATCTGCGTGCCGACCGCCAGCCGGAATTCACCCAGATAGACCTTGAAATGTCGTTTGTAGACGAGGACGACATAATTGCAATCAACGAAGGATTCATAAAGCGACTCTTTGATGAATTCATGCACATCCCTGTGGAGATACCGTTCCGCCGCATAAAGTATGCCGATGCAATGAGACGCTTCGGCTCGGACAAGCCGGACACACGATTCGGCATGGAACTGTGCGATATCTCGGATGTCGTCCGCAGTTGCGGCTTCGGTGTATTTACCGGTGCGGTTGAAAACGGAGGCTCGGTCCGCGGAATTACGGTGCCCGGCGGCGCATCTATGTCGCGCAAGGAGATCGACGCACTGACGGAGTTTGTGCGCGGGTACGGTGCGCGGGGGCTTGCATGGTACAAGAACGCCCCCGGTCAGGTCTCGTCATCATTTGCAAAATTCCTCACAGAAGATGAAATAGATGCCGTCCTTACGGCAATGGACGTCAAAGAAGGAGACCTTGCGCTGATAGTCGCAGACCGTGACCGCACGGTATTCGCTTCCCTCGGCGCACTCCGTGTACACGTTGCGCGCCGACTCAACATGATCGATCGCAATCGTTTTGATTTCCTGTGGGTAACAGAGTTCCCGCTTCTCGAATACAACGACGATGACGGACGATACTATGCGATGCACCATCCGTTCACAATGCCGTTTGAAGAGGATATGCCGCTTCTTGATTCCGATCCCGGTGCCGTGCGTGCAAGAGCATACGATATAGTCCTCAATGGCACAGAGCTCGGAGGAGGATCAATACGTATTCACCGTACCGATATTCAGGAGAAGATGTTTGCCGCTCTCGGCATAGATGAACGCGAGGCGGACGAGAAATTCGGCTTCCTGCTTGAGGCATTCAAGTACGGCGTTCCGCCGCACGGCGGCCTCGCCTTCGGTCTCGATCGACTCGTTGCACTTCTGCTCGGATACGATGATATCCGCGATGTTATCGCATTCCCGAAAGTCCAGAATGCATCCGAGCCGCTCTCAAAGTGCCCGTCGCATGCCGATCCCAAGACACTTGATGAGCTCTCGATCAGCATTACCCGCGATGAGGGAGACATCGAGGTCGATGCCGAATAACAGCAGGCATCACAAGCAAATTTTACTTGATTCGAAGTTGAATTGCGGCAGTATACTATATTTTCATGCGGCTACTGTCGCTATCAATCAAATATACATCTTAAAAAGGAGTATTACATGAAACACAGAATAGGCTTTATCGGTTACGGCGGCATGGGTGGAGGATACCACTGGGAAGTCGCTCACGACCGACACGATGTATGCGAGGATCTCGCGCCGGCAGCGGTATACGATGTGCGCGAGTCTCAGCGCGAGCTTGCGCGTGAGCGCGGAATGCGTGCTTATGACAACCTCGATGATTTTCTCGATGATGATGAGATCGACATAGTCGTCGTTGCCTGTGCAAATAACTTTCACTGCGAGATGACATGCCGCGCTCTCGAATCGGGTCGGCACGTCATTTGTGAAAAGCCGGCAGCCATGTCAGTTGAAGAATTTGACCGCATGGTTGAAACGTCAAAGAAGACGGGCAAAAAGCTCTTCATACACCAGAATCGCAGATTTGACCGCGACTTTCTTATAGTCAAGCATGCTGTGGAAACCGGTCGGCTCGGCAAGCTCTACAATATCGAGAGCAACTTCTGCGGCGGAACTCTGTTCGGTTGGAGAGCGTTCCGCGATCATGCAGGTGGAATACTTTACGACTGGGGCGTTCATCTCATCGACCAGATAGTTTACCTTATGAACGAACCCGTATCGAGCGTCTATGCAGACCTTCGCAACGAAAAGAACCCTGAGGTAGACGATCGTACAACGGTAGAGATAACCTTCGAGAGCGGAGTCAAGGCACGCGTAGTCGTATGCGGAACCTTCCTTGCTCCCCTTCCGCGCTTTGCAGTATACGGCAGCAAGGGAGTTTTGTGGATAGACCAGCTCTATGCCGAGCACGGCACCCTCAGATATGCCACTGAATCAAAGTGGGTTAAGCTGCCCGCCGACGCATACGGACCGAACGGAGCGTACGTGCGCGAGCAGGAACGTCTTGAGGAAGCACTGACCCGCGTTCAGTATCCCGACGACGGCACCGAATATGTTCAGGACTGGACCGAACTTTACAAGAATATGATCGCCGCGATCGAAGGACGCGAAGATATGCTCGTCCGTCATGAGCAGGTAAGAGACGTGCTGCGCATAATCGACGCAGCATTCAAGTCTTCCGAAACCGGAGAAATAGTACGTTTCTGAATATTACGGAAAGTGCCGTCGCGAACATCGCGGCGGCACTGTAAACTTTTGCAGCATGAATATAGATAATGATTACCGCATAAAACTTGTGGAGAATATAGAACGACGGGCCATCATAGAGGCTGCCCGACAGGAAGCGGGACGTTACACAGCAGCGGCAGGCAGCTACTGTGCCGCAAGGTGCGCATCTCTCGGAGGCGAAACGCTGCTCTGCGCGGCAATTGCCAGAAACGGAAAAGTTTCGGATGAGCGCCTTATACCATCACTGCTGCTTGAAAAATCCCCCTCACGAATAGCCGATGCGGCACTGAACATCGCTGCCGATTGCGCAGTTTCCGCCCTGATCATGGCAATGCGCCGTGATGCACTGCCGAACCTTGATGCTGACTTCCGCTATTATGCTTCTGCCGTGATATGCATATCCGATAAACTCCAAGCCTGCGGTGTAACACTGAAGGGCTTTTATCTGACAGACGGAACGGTATACGAAAACATTCTCCCGAAAATCGGAGACGACTGATGAAAAAAACACGTAAAATTGTGACGGCTACGGTCTTAGCACTGTATATTTTTCTTTTAATACACGTACTCTTCTTCCGTTACGGAAGGAGTGCAGCTGCCGGTATCGACGGCCTGTCCTACAGATTGAAATACGCCGCAAATTTCGTGCCGTTCAAAACGATACGGTCGTATGCCGCCGCTATGCACCGAATACCGCGAGTCGCCGTGCTGAATGTCATTGGCAATCTTGCGCTCTTTGCACCGATGGGCATCCTTCTTCCGGCGGCAGTACCTGCAATGCGTCGTCCGATGCGAACTCTGCTATTCATATTCGTACTGATAGTCGCCGTAGAATGTGTACAGCTTCTGCTCGGTCTCGGCAGCTTTGACGTTGATGATATTATACTGAATTTCACCGGGTGCGCCGTCTGCTGCGCTATATATTTTTCGGTTACTTCACGAAAAAACGACAAAGCGTAAAATGTCCCGATCGCACTGCAGTGCTTCCTCGGAAGTAACACAATAAATCAGCGCAGCCTGTCGCGGCGCCGGCGTCTTATCCTGTTGATATGGCGCTCAAATTCCCCGCTGTCGATCAACTCGGTCAGGACGAGCTGCTCGTATACCGGAACCGTGCACGAGTAAAATCCGAGCCGCTCCCCGAACATTGCGGCTAAATCAGAGGGCAAAACCATATATCCAACACGAATTGACGGAGATATCGTCCGCGAGAACGTGTTCATGTATATAACTCGTTCACCGCGTCCGAGTGAAAAGAGGGTGTCCTCTCGTTTTGTGAGCGGAGAGAATTCCGAATCAAAATCATCCTCGATCACATATCCGCTGCGTTCACGTGACCATCTCACATACTCTCGCCTCTTCGATGCGCTCGCCGTAACTCCGCTCGGGTAGCTGTTGAAAGGCGTGACGTGCAGTACACCTGCTTTGCTGCTCCGCAGTTCGTCGCTTGCAATACCGTCGGACTCCAGCCTCAGACGCTCACACATGATCCCGTTTGCGCGGTAAACGCGCTCTATCTTTGCGTATGACGGATCTTCAAGCGCAAAGACACCGGCGTCTCGCAACAGCTGTGCCGTTAAACTATAGAGATATTCCGAGCCTGAGCCTATTATGATCTGTGAGGGATCTGCTTCGATCGATCTGCTGCGCCGCAGGTATTCGGATATTGCCCCTCTCAGTTCATCAAGCCCGCTCCTCGGGGATACCGCAAGTATCCTCTCCCCGTATTCGGTGAGTACCCGTCGCATTACCCTCGACAGTGCGGAAAACGGAAACTCATCTCTGTTTTGCTCAGGCACGGCACTTACAGATGCACGGCGCGGCGGATGCTCGGGCGTTAATAGATCCGATTCTCTGTAGATCACGTAATACCCGCTCCGTTCACGCCCCTCTGCATATCCTTCGTCACATAGTATGTCATATGCGTGCGCAACCGGGATGACACTAACCCCGGTTTCAAGTGCCACCTGACGTTTGGACGGCAGCTTTGCACCATATCGATATACACCGCTTGTGATGTCCTTTCTGAGGGCCGTATACAGCTGCATATATACGCTCTCGCCCGACTCTTTATCGATTATGTATCCCATATCTGGTTATATAAAATATCTCCAATCTGATTATTTTAATGTTATCAGATACATTGTATCATAATGTCAAGCCGATGTAAAGCCTTACATCGGCAAACTAAAGAACGGAAGTGACAGGCATTATGACAAAAACTAAGACGAAATGCAGAATCATTTGGATATGCATGACCGGTATCATGATGGCAATGAACATCGTTATGAGTTCGTTCAGTATCCCGGTTCCCGGCGGACACCTTTACCTTTGCGACATTGTTATATGCACGGCAGCATTGCTCTTTGACCCCGTCGCCGCCTTTATTACCGGAGGTGTCGGATCATTTATCGGAGACATGCTGTTCTACCCCGCGCCGATGTTCGTCTCACTCGTAACTCACGGCGTGCAGGCAGCTGTGATCTCACTAATTGCCCATCGCACCTTCCGCAGCCGCCCTGTTATAGCCTCAACGCTCGGTGTCACAGTCGGTGCGATCATTATGGTGATCGGATATACCATCGGCCGCGCGTTTATTTACAGCACTCCCGAATATGCAATAATAAAGCTCCCGTTTGAAATCATGCAGGCGGCTCTCGGCGCAATATGCGGTGTGTTGCTTTGCCACAAGTGCGGCCTCAGGCAGAAATACAACGCCCTGATGGGAGGTTCGGCAGCAGCCGACTGACCAGCTCACGGATATGTCAGTCTCCTGTCCTGCATATGATAATACCGTATCTCACTGTATGGACAGGAGGCTCAGATGAAGCTCGACAGATTACAAATCGGCGGGTGGTACCTATGCAATCCGCTAAAGGTTGCAATTCTTGCAGATCTTCATGGCAGACCGTGGAAGTATCTTTCTGAAGCTGTTGCCGAAGAAGCACCGGACATGATTATGTTAGCAGGCGATATATCGGAGGGAGATCCGTCAGAGTCTCTGAATACGCTCAGACTTTTATGCCGCCTTGCAGAGCTTGCACCGACATTCTATTCTCTCGGGAATCATGAACGGCGTCCCGATGCGGCAGGACTTACAAAGATAAACAAAACGGGGGCTGTACTGCTCGACGACACATTCGTGACTTTGAACGGCATTGCAGTCGGAGGCTTGACATCCGGTTACACGTCATCACATTCGTGCCGCTTCAGACGCACAATGACCCCGCCACCCGATACATCGTGGCTGACTCGTTTTTCTGAGAGCGGAAGCCACAGAATACTCTTGTCGCACCATCCTGA
>CAKSEM010000071.1 GCA_934446485.1 uncultured Eubacteriales bacterium
TATCGATCCCTTTGTTTTCAAGAGCCGATGGCTCGATTTACGCAGACTCGCCGTCTGCCATGAGCACGACTGTTATGTTGTCAACACCGCCGCGTTCATTTGCAAGCGCCGTGAGACGCTCAGCCGCACGGCTCAGCGAATCCCGGTTATCGGAGTTCATGGATTTAAGCACTGCGGATATGTCTCTCGGTTCGACCATGTTTGACAGTCCGTCGGTGCAAAGGAGTATATATGAGGTACCGCCGTCCGAACGGCGTTCTATCGTGTATATGTCCGCCTCGACCGAGCTCTCCGTCCCGACCGCACGGGTTATGATATTCTTGCAGCCGGAGCTCTTTGCGCGCCTCGGAGTCATTTTGCCGATATCTACAAGATACTGTACGTATGAGTGATCTCTCGTGATCTGCGTCAGACTTCCGGCAGAGGCAAGGTACATTCGGCTGTCTCCGACATTTACGGCGTATATGCGGCGCGGTGTTATGAGTGCAGAAACGAGCGTGGTACCCATTCCCGACAAATCCTCCGACGCCTCACTTCCCTCGTGCACGGCGCGGTTTGCCGCAGCGACCGCCGACTGGAGCAGATCCGATATCCGCTCATCGGCATCGGTGTCTCCGTAGCCCGTAATGAGCCATTCTGACTCGGCATCGAGCCGCTCCATAAACGCACTAGCTGCAAGTGAGCTCGCAACTCCTCCGCCGCGCGCACCGCCCATTCCGTCGCAGACGACGGCAACAGCAATGTCGCGGGAATACTTTTTGATTATGAAGTTGTCCTGGTTGACCGTCCTTCGACGGCCGATATCAGTGGTTCCGTAAAACAGCATAAAACCTCTAACCCCACTATGCGCACTGCCGACATATACGGCATTATGTGCGCTCTGATAGCCTTCTCCCGCCGCATTCGGCGCGGAGTACACGTATACACTTTAATTATACATTAGGTATGCATCAATGTAAAGCGTCGGTATGCAATTTTTAACAATTATAAATATTATGTTTACAAATCTGCGCTTCTGTTGCGATTCAGCCGCAGCTGACCGCAGGATGCGTCGATATCCGAGCCGAGTCTGCGCCGTATCGTAGCCACCTGGCCGAGCCGTTCAAGCTCACGCATGAAGGTCTCTGCGCGCTCTCGCCCGACGGATCTGAGCCCCGTTTCACTCACTTCGTTCAGCATAATAAGGTTTACGTGACACGGCACGTCCATATACTGCCGCAGAAGTGCGGCAAGCCCCGCTGCATCCGAGAGAGAATCGTTTTTTCCGGAGATAAGCGTATACTCAAAGGAAACCCGCCTGCCCGTGCGGTCAAAATAGTAACGGCAAGCCGGCATCAGCTCAGAAAGCGGGTACTTTTTTGCAATCGGCATTATTGAGCGGCGCACCTCGTCGTCATATGCATGGAGCGACACCGAGAGCGTCACCGGAAGGCCTTCATCCGCAAGGCGGATGATACCCGGCACGATCCCGCACGTAGACAGTGAAATGTGCCTCATACCTATACCGAGTCCGTCGGGATTTCCGACAAGGTGCAGAAATCTTATAACATTGTCATAGTTATCGAGAGGTTCACCGATCCCCATCATAACGATCCCGTGTATCCGTTCACCGGAATCGCGGGCAGCAAGCACCGCCTGTCCGAGTATCTCAGATGCCGTAAGATCACGCGCACGTCCCGACAGGGTCGATGCACAGAAAGCGCAACCCATGCGGCAGCCGGCCTGCGATGAAACGCAGAGCGTGTTTCCGTAGCTGTACCTCATGAGAACACTCTCGACACACTCGCCGTCGCTTAGCGCAAACAGATATTTGACCGTACCGTCACGCTTTGATACGAGCCGTCTTTCCACCGTCGGCAGACGGTAGTCGGTGTACTCCGAGAGACGCCGCCTCAGCGCGAGCGGAAGATTCGTCATCTCATCGAAAGAGGCACCCGAATTCATCCACCCGAAGAGTTGAGCGGCGCGAAAACGCGGCTCTCCGAGCTCGCGAAATAACTCTTCAAGCTCCTCACGGGTCATTGACATTATATCAGGCTTCATATTCTCACCTCCCCGACGCTCGGCGCACCATGCGTGCAACGAAAAATCCGTCCGTTCCCGTAAGGGGCGGCAGAAGAGTCGCCATACCGTCTGCGGATACAATACTATACCCACCGGAGCGGCTCCCGACAGTGAAATCCTCCGGCGAAAAGTCGCTGTGTTCATCGAGAAAACGGCGCACCGTCTCTTCGTTCTCCGCACGGTTCAGAGTGCAGGTCGAATAAACGAGCACGCCTCCCGCACGCACATACTCTGATGCACCGCAAAGGATGCCGTACTGCACGTCCGGCAGCCGCGCAAATGAGTCATTCCGCCTGAGCCGCAACTCGGGCTTCTTACCTATAACTCCGATCCCGGAGCAGGGAGCATCACACAACACACGGTCCATCATTCCGACAAGCTCACGATCAGGCTCTCGCCCGTCGCGTGCAGCACAGGTAATACCGGAGATGCCGAGCCTTTTTGCACCGGATTCTATCAGTGACAGCTTGTTTTTATGAATATCAAAGGCGTATATCCGCACGTCCGGAAAAGCGTCCATCGCAAGTGAAAACGTCTTTCCGCCGGGTGAGGCACACACATCCGCTATTTTCTCACCGCTGCGTGCGCCGACGATCATCGACACTATACGTGATGCCTCGTCCTGAACGAACCAGTCACCGCGGTCGATACCCGCACGCACCGCATCGGTCAGCGTCGGAACGCGCAGAACATCTGCGGCATACGCGCCGTCCGACACATCGGTCATAGAGTCCTCAAGTATCCGCCGTGCACCGTCAGGCGTAATGCGTACAGTGTTCACGCGAAGTGTTATACCGGATTCACCGTTCATGGCTCCGAGCACGTCCGCCGCAGTGTCGGCACCGTATGAATCGATCAGTATACGGCATATGTCTGCCGAAACCGAAAACCTTACCGACATTTCCTCCGGAGAAGTACCGCGCGGCAGATCCAAAGCTTTCCCGCTCCTGATAAACGTGCGCAGGCAGGCGTTGACAAATCCTCGCGACCGACCCGGGGCGACCGCAACGGTCTCAGAGACCGCAGCGTGATCGGGTATTCTGTCGGTATAAATCAGTTGGTACAGCCCGAGTCTGAGCGAAACGAGCGTCTCCGTGTCTATGGTACCAATGTCACGTGAAGACACTGACGATATTACATGATCGAGAGTTATAAGACGCTCGATCACGCCGTAAACGAGGCGCGTGTAAAGCGCGCGGTCCGCCTCGGTTGCAAAACTGTGGCGCGAAACGGCGGAGTCGATCTCAAGGTTTGAGTATCTGCCGTGCCGCAGCACGGCTACGAGCGACTCCTTTGCTGCCATGCGCGGTGATATCGGCGTAATGCCTGTATCCTTCCTCACGCCGTCACCTGCGGTCGCGCCGTCCGGACACGAGCGCTATGAGTCGCAGCATATTGCCGAGAGATACGAACAGCGCAGCAACGTACGTAAGCGCGGCAGCGCGCAACACGCGTGCAGCGTCTTCGCAGCCAGCCTCGCTGACCGTTCCGCTCTCGCGGATCGCTGCAATTGCGCGGCGGCTCGCATCGAACTCAACGGGGAGTGTTACAAGCTGAAAGAACACGGCGCAGCCGAACAGTATTATTCCGGCGTATGCAAGCGGCATAAAAGAAAATATGAGCCCCAGCACAACGAGCGGGATCGCCATATTCGAGCCGATCCTCGATATCGGAATTATCGCACGGCGCAGCTTCACCGGGAAGTATCCCTCTGCATATTGGAGCGCGTGTCCCGCCTCGTGTGCCGCCACACCGACTGCGGCGACGCTCTGCACGCCGTATACGGACGATGACAGACGTATCGCCCCCGCCGACGGATCATAGTGATCGGTCAGATTGCCGCCGATCTCAGTAACGGATACCGAAGCGACACCGCCGCGCTGCAGCACCATACGCGCCGCGCCGGCTCCGTCAAGCCCGCGCTCGGTCGGAACCGACGAATATTTTTTGAATGTTGATGAAACATTGTACTGTGCCCACATTGCAAATATGAGTGCGGGGAGAACAAATATAACGTAGTACATATCAAAGCCGTAAAAATACATTTCCATGTGCACCTTTCTCAATAAAATACGGTGAAGCTGTCAGTCTGTATCAGCCGTTATCCGAGCCGAGAACATCTCCGACGGAGATTCCGCGACCGCGGATAAAATCTGCGGCACTCATACGGCTCCTTCCCTCCGGGGTAACCGACATAATGCGCAGTCTCCCCTCGCCGCAGGCAACGGATATCTCTCCGCCGTCTGTTGAGATGACCGTCCCCGGCGCAGCGAATTGCCCGTCATCGTCCGATACGGCAGAAGCAATTTTCAGAAGGCGTCCGTCGGGAAGCCTCGTCCGCGCAAGCGGCACGGGCGAGAGACCGCGAATCTGATTACGGATCTCACGTGACGTGCGCGAGAAATCGATCTCGCAGTCTGCCGATGTAATTTTAGAAGCGTACGTCACGCCTGATTCCGGCTGCGGCGTGCGCGTAACCGTTCCGTCGGCGATCCTGTCGATCGTCTCGAGCATCGCCTCACCCGCAAGGGATGCAAGGCGGTCATGGAGTGTGCCGACATCGTCACAGTCGCCTATCCCGATCCGCTTCATAAGTATGATATCCCCTGTATCGAGACCGTCGTCCATATACATCGATGTAATGCCCGTTTCCGTGTCCCCATCCATGATCGCACGGTTTATCGGTGCCGCGCCGCGGTGGCGCGGCAGAAGCGATGCGTGCGCATTGACGCACCCGAACTTCGGATATGAAATAATATAATGCGGAAGGATTCGTCCATATGCTGCAACTATTATGAGTTCGGGGTCTATCTCACGCAGCGTCGATTCAAATGCTCCGTCGCGCAGCGTCTCGGGCTGATATACCGTGATCCCGTTCTCCTCAGCCACCGTTTTGACCGGCGTGGGGCGCAGCTTCATACCGCGTCCGCAGCGCCTGTCCGGCTGCGTCACAACGGCCGCAACCTCGGATGCATCGTGTCTCAGCACAGTGCGAAGGCATTCCGCCGCAAAGTCAGGCGTCCCCATAAAAAGTATTTTCATGTCAAATCTCCGTTCCGTCGCAAGGCGACGGTATAAGCTCACGGAAGGCCCGCTTGCGCTTTCAGCCGGAAGCATAAGCGGTTCCGTATCATTTTTGATAGAGTGCACACAAATATGCCGACGAGGGGCGGTCCGATATCCGCACCGCTCCCGACGCCGTTCGGAATATGTCAGGCTCGTCCGACACAATTATCCCATGATCTCGCGCACTTCATCGGGCGTCAGTATGTGCACAGCCTCATCGGTGAACAGCTTTCCCGAAAGATGGTCGATCTCGTGGCAGAATGCGCGCGCCGTCAGCCCCTCGCCTGTCACGGTAAATTCATTGCCGTCCCTGTCGGTTGCGCGAACAGTAACGCGCATCGGGCGATGTGTGATCGCCCACTTTCCGGGTACGGAGAGGCAGCCCTCAAGCTCCTCCTGCTCGCCCTCACGCTCGATGATCTCGGGATTTATGAGCTCGTACACACGGTCATTGTCCGAGGTGTCAACCACAAGTGCAATACGGCGCAGCACACCGACCTGCGGCGCAGCAAGCCCTACGCCGTCTGCCTCCGCAAGCGTCTCACGCATATCGTCAATGAGCGTCTTGATCCTCGGCGTTACGGTATCAACCGGGCGAGAGACGCGCCGAAGCGTCTCATCGCCCTCTTTTATTATATTCAGAAGTGCCATGTCTATCCTTAATTTACTCCTTTTATGCGTTGTTATCAGAGGCTTGACGGATTAAGATCCGCCGTAACGCGAACGATATTCGATCGACCGCTCGCCGAAAAGTCGGTAAGCAGAGCCGAAATCAGTGCGCGTGTGCGCCGATTCAGGCGGCACTTAATAACGAATCTCATGCGGTATACGTTCTGTACCCTGTAGACCGGTGCTTCAAACGGTCCGTAGATTATCGCCCTGATGTCGGAATACTCGTCCCTCAGGTATTCCCTGAGACGTTCACTCAAACGTACGGTAGCCTGTCCGAGCTTGGCTTCGTCCGGCGACTGTACGGTTATGAGTGCAATATCGCAGAACGGCGGGAACGTCAGCTCGCGCCGTATTCGTATCTCCCGACTGTAAAATTCCGCGTAATCCTGTGCCGCGGCAAGAGTTATCACGTCGTTCTGCGGACAGAAGGTCTGTATTACGGATTCCCCCGCCTCCGACGCGCGCCCAGCACGCCCGATGACCTGCGTCAGCATGGAAAATGTGCGCTCATTTGCCCTGTAATCGTCGAGGTACAGCGATGAATCCGCATTGAGCACGCCGACCGTAGTGACGCGCGGGAAATCGTGCCCTTTGGTCACCATCTGTGTACCGAGCAGCACATCTGCGCTGCCGTCGCGAAACGACGAAAGCAGCTCCTCATGCGCATCCTTACCGGTCGTTGTGTCGTGATCCATACGGACGACGCGTGCGTTGGGATAAAGGCGCACAAGCTCACTCTCGGCAAGCTGTGTCCCGCACCCCGTAAACATGAAGTGCTCGCTGCCGCAGTCGGGGCACTTCTCCGGCACGGGTGCACTGTATCCGCACATATGGCAACGCAAATATCCGCTCGTCCGACGCACCTCGGCATAGCCTTCCCCCGCCTCACGCTCATGCGGGATCGACGCGCCGCGCCTGACGTGATACGTCATGGTGACGGAACAGTGCGGACATCGGACGGCGCTGCCGCAGTTTCTGCATGTGACGGCGCTGTTGTAGCCGCGCCGATTCAGAAACAGTATCGTTTGCCGCCCGCCGTCAAGATTCTCCCCTATCTTAGATATCAGAGAGCGGCTGAGCGGAGACGTGTTGCCGGACGCGAGCTCAGCACGCATATCGCACACCTCAACGTGCGGCAGCTCGGCCCCACCGTATCGCGAGGTCAGCGAAACGAGCGTATACCTGCCGCTCATCGCGCGGTAGTAGCTGACAATGGACGGAGTAGCCGACGCAAGCACGAGCGAAGCGCCGGTCTCTCCGCAGCGGAAGCTGGCAACATCGTGCGCCGAATACTTCGGATTAGTGTCCGATTTATATGTATGTTCGTGCTCTTCATCTATAACTA
>CAKSEM010000072.1 GCA_934446485.1 uncultured Eubacteriales bacterium
TATTGCCTCGTCAAATTTGTCGCCCGCAACCTTGATGGATTCGGAGACG
This sequence comes from uncultured Eubacteriales bacterium, assembly GCA_934446485.1. Classification (GTDB taxonomy): domain Bacteria; phylum Bacillota; class Clostridia; order Oscillospirales; family CAG-272; genus RUG11130. The sequence goes on from CAKSEM010000072.1 coordinate 50, forward strand.
ACGACACCGCCGAGCGACGTGACGGCAATATCCGTCGTGCCGCCGCCTATATCGACGACCATGTGACCGTTGGGCTGTGAGATATCGATCCCTGCCCCTATCGCAGCTGCGACCGGCTCTTCAATGAGGTACGTGCGCTTTGCACCCGCTTGCGTTGCGGCATCGACCACGGCGCGCTCCTCGACTTCGGTTATTCCGGACGGAACGCATATTATGACGCGCGGCTTAAAGATTATCGAGCTGCCGCACGCACGCTTTATGAAGTACTGTATCATGCGGAGCGTTACGTCGTACTGGCTTATAACGCCGTCGCGCAGCGGGCGGATCGCGGTTATATTTCCGGGTGTTCGCCCAAGCATCTGCTGAGCGGCGCGTCCGACCTTCAGTATCCGATCGGTATTCTTGTCAATAGCGACGACCGAAGGCTCCTTAAGAACGATTCCGCGTCCCTTGACATACACGAGAACGGTTGCCGTTCCTAGATCGATCCCGATATCCTTTCCCATTATGTTACCTCTGCTGTATCATTAAATCTGCTGATAGTATCACCGAATAAACAATTCACATCAATTATACTACACATCTTGTATTTTTGCAACGGTAGAAGTGGGATTTTTTCATTAGAGAAGGCAAGAAACTCACCCGTTGGCATTTTACTGCTGCATTTTAGGCGAAAACAGCCATAGTTCATAGTCTGTTAAAAACTTTGTGGTAGCATATCCCTTGGTTTTCAGAGATATATCTCACAATATGAGGAGGAAAAAATCTTGATAGAAGTAAAAAATCTCGTCAAGCGTTACGGCTCGAACGAGGCGTTGCACGGTATCAGCTTTACATTTGAGAGCAACCGTGTTTACGGCTTTCTCGGACCGAACGGCGCCGGCAAATCCACAACGATGAATATTATCACCGGCTGCCTTGCGGCGACTGACGGTGAGGTCAGCGTAAACGGGCATGACATATTTGAAGAACCGCGTGAGGCAAAGCGCGCGATAGGTTATCTGCCCGAGCAGCCGCCGCTCTATAACGATATGACCCCGGAGGAGTATCTGCGTTACGTCGGACGCGCGAAGGGATTGCGTCGCGGGGAGCTTTCCGCTGATGTCGAATCTGTTATAAAACGTACGGGTATTGACGACGTGCGCGGAAGACTTATAAAGAATCTTTCTAAAGGATACCGTCAGCGCGTAGGAATTGCTCAGGCGCTTTTGGCGTCTCCCGAGATCATAATTCTCGACGAGCCGACTGTCGGCCTCGATCCTAAGCAGATAATCGAGATACGTGAGCTTATCCGCTCGCTCGGTGAGGATCATACCGTGATCCTCTCGAGCCACATACTGAGCGAGGTCAGCGAGGTGTGTGACTATGCCGTTATCATATCCGGCGGGCGAATCGTCGCGTCCGATACGATCGAAAACCTCACTACAATGTCCGGCGGAGCATCAGTTATAGATCTCGACGTCAGAGGCAGCGAGGATGATGTGCGGAGCGTGCTTTCTGACGTTGTCGGCGTGTCGTCGTACGATGCGCGTCTGCACGATGAAGCGGTACATGTGCGCATAGAATGTACGTCCGGCGAGGACATCAGAGATGTGCTCTTCACGGCATTTGCCGCGCGGCACCTGCCTATCATATCAATGAATTACGAGGAGACTACGCTTGAGCGCGTATTCCTCGAGCTTACGTCAGCCGATGCTTCCGAAACCGATAATCACGGACCGGCGGACGGCGAGCGCTCTGATGAGACGGGCGCAGCGGAGGACGCCGAGTCTGCCGACCGTGTTGAGAGTGACGCCGGCTCAGGCAGTGACGGCGACGAATACGAGCCGCATTTTGACACCGAGATCGGAGGCGATAGTAAATGAGTGCACAGTACAGAAAAGAGATAAAATCGTTTGCCTGCAATATGACCGGTGCAGTATTTACGGTGCTGGTGCTGGTTCTTACAGCAATATTTGCAACGGCATACAACTTCCGCGGAGGATATCCTAACTTTGAGTATGCTCTTTCCAATGTAACGTTTATCCTATTCCTCGCGGTTCCGATACTTACGATGAGGTCCTTTGCAGAGGAGAGAAGTCAGAAGACGGATCAGCTTCTGTATTCGCTGCCCGTCGGTATGCCGCGTATCGTCCTCGGCAAGTACCTTGCGATGGTTACGGTATTCGGCGTGTCGGTCGCGTTCATGTGCATCTATCCCCTTATTTTGTCGATGTACGGAACGGTCAACTTTGCATCTGCCTACAGTGCGATATTCGGTTTCTTCCTTCTCGGATGCGTTCTCATAGCGATAGGAATGTTCATTTCCACGCTGACCGAGAGTCAGGTTATCGCTGCAGTTATCACATTCGGTACGTTTATTATCATCTATCTTCTCCGCTCACTTGCAAACTTCATTCCGACGAGTGCTTCGGCTACTCTCTGGTGCTTTGTGTTCCTTGCCGTGATAGCGGGGATAGTCATCTACGTGTTGCTGAAGAATTCCGTTGCGGCAACGGCTGCGAGTGCGGCAATAATAGTAGCTGTAACGATCGTCTATTTCGTAAAGAGCGAGCTTCTTGAGGGACTCTTCCCGAATATTTTGAAGCAGCTTGCCGTATTCGACCGACTCAGCACGTTTACGGAGCAGGGAATATTTGATATCAGCGGCGTTGTGTACTATCTTACCGCTATCGGTCTGTTCGTCTACTTTACCGTGCGTTCCATGGAAAAGAGACGTTGGGCGTGATTGTGACACGAGAAAGGACAGAGAGATGAATAAAGAAAATAAACTTCACAAGGCGAACCTGAGACGTCTGAAAATCGGTTCGGTGGGGATCGCGACGACTCTTGTGATAATCGTGATCGCGGTCGTTATAAATCTTATAGTGTCCGCTCTGCCGACGACGTTGACGCATATCAGCACCGATAAGGATGATCTGTATTCCACGGGAGAGGAGACGTCTGCGATCGTCGATTCACTGACGCGAGACGTGACTTTTTACCTGATCGCCGAGCGCGGCAGCGAGAACGCCGTGATCGAAGAACTGTTGTCAAGATACGACGGAATGTCCGGAAAGATACACATAAAGACGGTTGATCCGGCGGAGAATCCCGCGTTTACGTCGAAATACACAAAAGATCAGGTTGCGTCAAACAGTGTGATAGTTGAGAGTGACCTGCGCTCTACGGTCGTGCCGAACGAAAAGATATTCACGACCCAATATACTCAGGAAGAGTATATGATGATGTACTACTACGGTCAGCAGCCGCAGGGAACTAAGTATTTCAACGGTGAGATGATGTTTACGTCTGCCATTGACTATGTGACACGCGAGACGCTGCCTACGGTATATACCCTTGAGGGCCACGGTGAGGCTGAGCTTGATTCAAACTATCTCGAATATATCGAGAACGAAAACCTTGCAACTGCAGGCGTAAATCTTCTCGGTGCCGATGCCGTGCCCGAGGATTGCCGCACACTTCTGATTGCAAATCCGACATCCGACATTTCCGAAGATGAAGCAGACAAGATCACATCATACATGGCAGCGGGCGGAGACGTGGTTCTCGTGACGGATTTTCTGACGTTTTCCGATGAAAAGATGCCGAATATTGCAAAGGTAGCTGCTGCCGCGGGTCTTTCGGGAACTGCGGGCGTTGTGATCGAGGGCGATCAGAACCGTTACTATCAACAGCCGTATATACTGATACCTGAGATCGTGTCGTCGGAAAGCGGGATCACATCGCTTCTCGGCAGTGACAATATAAACACGCTCTTCTGGGGAGCACACGGCATCAAAGCTGCCGACGGAACTGCGGCAACTGTGACACCGATAGTCAGAACATCTGGAGATGCTGAGGTCAAGTCAGTAACCGAAGCGGGCGAGATCGTAGACAGAGAGGACTCTGCAGGTAAAGAGCAGTCGATGGTCGGCGCGATGTCCGAAACTGAGACTGCGGACGGAACATTCGGAGAGAGCAGTCGGTTCGTGTGGTACTCATCGTCCTCGATCATAGATATTCAGGCTGCCAATTATGTCGGAGAGGGAAATATCCGCCTCTTCGTTTCGTCGCTGAACTACCTCTGCGGCAGCACGGCGACCGTATCTATACTCGGCAAATCTCAGACTATAGAGCCTCTTACGATGAGTGAGGGTGCATCGAGTATATGGACCGGCGTTATGACGGTTACGGTTCCGTTGATAGTTCTTATAGCGGGAGTGTTCGTATGGCTCCGTCGCCGCCGCAAATAACGGCTGAACGGAGGACCTCATGAATAAAAAGAAACTAATAATGCTTGCAGTGCTCGTTCTTGTGATGGCGGCGCTCATCAGTGCGTATCTTGTGATATCGTCGGTTAATCGTGCCAAAGAAGAGCGCGAGGCTGCGGAGTCGGCGGCGGAGGAAGCCGGAGTCCCGCTGTTCTCCATGACAGCTGATGACATAATCGGATACACCTATGAAAAGAGCGGCGTTGCGGTTTCCGTAGAGAAGGTCGGAGACGAGTGGCAGTTGTCAGACGACGGCAAATTTCCGCTGAAGCAGAGTACGGCTGAGAGTATCGCGGCAGGGATCGCATCCCTCTCGACGCTCCGTACGGTTGATGGAGACGAGGCTGATTTCGGACTTGACGAACCGAGCCTTACCGTTTCGGTTGTCACCTCCGGAGGAGCTTCGTATAAAGTCGAGTTCGGAGACGTGAATACGTTCAATTCCAACACATATATTCGCTATAACGGCAGTGTTTATATGATCAAGGACGCTCTGTCATCGCTCTGCAAGACGGATCGCTCCGCGCTTATCGATATTACCGATTCGATGCCGAGTGCGCTTTCCGCCGATGTCCTGACTTCCGTTCAGGTAACCGATACGGACGGCAGTACGACGACAATTTCGGATTCAGACGGCATGTCCGGGTTCTTCAACATAGTGAAAGGTGCCGTGACGTTTAAGGATTTTGCGGGTTACGGTCTTGATACCGATGAGCTTGACCGCTACGGCGTCGGAGACGGCGCGCTTTCGGTGACGTTCCGCTACAAGACGAGTGCTTCGTCAGACGGCACGGATACAGGCGACACTCAGCTTGACGCATACTTCACGGTGCGTTTCGGTATAGGTGACGACGGAGAGTATTACTACGCGATGCCCGACGGTACGGTGACATACCGCACGGATGAGAGCACATACCGCGAGATCTGTGATTATCTTGATTATACTGCTCCTGAAACTGAATCTGAGACTTCGGATGCGGTGTGAGTCAAATACTGCGGAGTATTTAATGAGACGGGGGATCCTCCCGTCTCATTTTTCGTATACGGTATCGGATATATTCCGGCACGCCACGCCGGACTGTGCGGAGTATTGCAGGTTTAGTATAATATCGCCGAAATCTGAAAAAATTCGGTTTTTCGGTGGAAGAATCGTGTTTCGTATGGTATAATATGTTCGGACGGGGGTCTGTGAGTGATTCACGGTACGCCAAAACTTAAAACACAAGAGGAACGGGTTGCAATGACAAAAATATCTTCCATCGATTTCAATGAGAAAAAAGGCTTCATATGCGATATGGACGGCGTGATTTATCACGGCAACCGCGTTTTGCCCGGTGTTGCCGAATTTATCAAATGGCTGCATGAAGAAAAGAAGGAGTATCTTTTTCTGACGAACAACAGCGGGTATACTCCGCGTGAGCTCAATCAGAAGCTGGCACGCATGGGTCTCGATGTTCCGGAGGAACACTTTTACACAAGTGCGCTTGCCACAGCGGCTTTTCTTCGTGAGCAGGCGCCCGGCTGCTCGGTGTTCGCCATCGGCGAAGCGGGACTTCTGAATGCCCTGTATGATGCGGGAATTACGATGAACGATGTTAATCCCGATTACGTTGTTGTCGGTGAGGGACGAACATATTCGCTTGATACTCTGACTAAGGCTACCAATCTCGTGATGGCGGGTGCAAGACTGATCGGTGCAAATTCCGATGTCTCGGGCCCCATTGAAAACGGCATTGCTCCCGCATGCCGCGCCCTCATCTCGCCGATCGAGATGGCTACCGGAAGAACGGCATACTTCTGCGGAAAACCCAATCCGCTCATGATGAGAACGGGGCTGCGTATGCTCCACTGCCACTCAGCGGAAGCGGTCATGGTCGGAGACCGAATGGATACAGATGTGATCTCAGGTATGGAATGCGGTATGTCTACAGTTCTGGTGCTATCGGGAGTTTCAACGACCGAAACACTGAAAACATACGCATACAGACCGAGCGTGATACTGAACGGAGTAGGCGATATTCCGGTTATGGCTGAGGCAAAAAAGAATAAATAATACGGATAACGGGAACGGCGGGTCGCCGTTCCCGTTATTTCGAAGTGGCTGAGCGCTGAAACTCCTCTTTACCGTTTGAAGCCGTATGGTCTTAATTTCCCGACGATGAATATAATTATATGTGAGTTATGCCAGTTTACTTCGGAGGTGACAAAGGTGGGATGTACGACCGATGAGCTCAGAGAGCGCGATGTTATAAACGTATGCAACGGGCAGCGACTCGGATGCGTATCGGAGCTTGAGATCGATGTTTCGTGCGGGCGTGTCACGGCGCTCATAGTTGCACCTGATACGCTCGTGTCGGCGGTAATGAAGCGCGGTCGAACGCGGGTGCCGTGGGATCGGATTCAGCGGATCGGCTGTGACACGATACTTGTGGATCTGCCGCCTGCGCCGCCTGATAAGTGCGATGAGTGTGAATCCGATCTCACGCCGAAAAAAGAGAAGAAATGGTGGCATATCTGCTGAGAAAAAACAGAACAGCGTCCGCGGATTTTGAACAAGTCCGGTAAAAACGGACAATATAAAAAAGCAGCCTCCTATGGTAGAATTAAAACAACTACCATAGGAGGTTTTGTTATAGCAAGAAAATATAGATATATCAAGAATTACGAAAAGGAACTAATAGAGTATATAGAGCAAGGTCACAGCCTGAGAGAAACGGGAGAAAGATTTGGTTTCACATATAAAGAGATGAGAAATTTCAAAACCCGATACAATAAAAAGCAACACAAACTCGCAGAAGGGATAGAGATTAAGCCCAAGGGCAGACCGCGAAAAGAT
>CAKSEM010000073.1 GCA_934446485.1 uncultured Eubacteriales bacterium
TATATCCCGAAATAGAATACGTTGCGTATCCTGTTTGTTACGAGTTGCGTGCCAAATTTTCGGACTCTTCAAGCAGATCGAACAGCACATCGCGTTCGTGCCAACCACCGGATTTTGCGCGAATTACTTCGTCGCTGATTACTGCTTTATATACCGATGAATTTCGTGTTCTGGGGTTCAATGCAAATATAGGTGTCAATGCAAGAAACAGAGTCCATGGCATGCGTCTGCACCCTCGTTCGATTTCCGAGAGCCTTCTTCTTGTAGTTCCCACGGTGTCTGCAAGCTCGCCAAGCTGCCAACCGAGCAGCGTTCTCAGTGTACGTAAATTTTCCGCAGATATCTGACAGATCTTTTCTTTATCTTCCGCAGACAGTTCAAATAGTCTTTCCAAACCGATCCTCCTGTTCAGGTTCAGACACAGATGATGCGTCAATGGGCGAGTTAATAACCAAAATCCTATGTAATTATCTCCGCGAGACTATTATACCACTTATCTCCACAAAATGCAAGTATTTTGATGCTTTTTCGCTGAATTTACTATTTATTTACTTGGTTCGACTCTAATACTTATGCACTATAGGATTTTGGTCATCGGTTGACAACATTTAAGTTTTATGATATAATACACAACATAGGTTGCGCAACTTTTGTTGCACTAAGTCCGGAGGAAGAGTAGGAGTGGGATGTATGCCGCCAAAATTTAAATTCACCCGTGAGGAAATTTTATCGGCTGCTGTGGATATCGTTCGTTCCGACGGCGAGTCGGGTTTAACTGCAAGAGCGCTTGCGACGCGTCTCGGGACATCCGTCAAGCCGATATTCGGGCAGTTCAAGAACATGGATGAGCTGCGGCTTGAAGTCAAGGAAGAAGCGACCCGACGCTGGCATGCTATGACGGCGAAAGAAATGGAACGCGGCGAGTATCCGAAATATAAAGCGAGCGGAATGGCGTATGTTCGCTTTGCCGCAGAAGAGCCGAACCTGTTTTTGTTGATATTTATGCGCAACCGCGGCGGGATCGCGGACGACGGCGACGATCCGATGACCGATGAGCTCGTTCGAATGATAGCAAAACAGAACGGTCTGTCCTTGAAGAGGGCATGGCTTCTTCATCTCGAGACATGGATATATGTTCACGGCATTGCTTCTATGATTGCAACGGGATATCTCAACTGGGATATGAATTTTGTATCCGATGCACTGTCTGATTGCTATCTTGCGCTGCGTGAACGTCACATTAAAGAGGAGGCTGCAAATGAACATAATAAAGACTGAAACACTGACAAAACGTTACGGGATTCTGACGGCAGTAGATTCACTCGACCTGACCGTTGAAAACGGTGAATTCTTTGCACTGCTCGGTGTAAACGGAGCCGGCAAGACTACAACGATACGTATGCTGTCCGGATTGACACGTCCGACGTCGGGCGACGCTATTTTAGCGGGACACAGCATAGTGTCCGACCGTGCAGCCGTACACAGAGTGATCGGCGTGTCACCGCAGGAGACTGCAATTGCTCCGAACCTGACTGTGCGCGAAAACATTCTGCTGATGTGCGGAGTATATGAAATAGGACGCGACCGCGCAGTAAGAGTATCGGATGAGTTATCTGAACGGCTTGGGTTGGATGAAGTTATGAACCGTAAAGCCGGACGGCTGTCGGGCGGCTGGCAGCGGCGCCTCAGCATTGCTATGGCGCTTGTCAGCGAGCCGAAGATTCTGTTCTTGGACGAACCGACGCTCGGCCTTGACGTTATAGCTCGCAGTGAGCTGTGGGACGTACTTCGAGCACTGAAGGGAAGGATCACTGTCATTTTGACTACGCACTATATGGAGGAAGCCGAGGTGCTGTCTGACCGTGTCGGCATAATGAGAGACGGGCATCTGCTCACAGTCGGCACGCCTGCAGATATCTGTCGAACGGCAGGCAAGGAGCGGTTTGAGGATGCATTTGTGGCAATAGTCAAGGGGGAGGCTGCGCTGTGAAAATCATAACGTTTTCAAGAAGATGCGGCAAAGAGATTTTAAGAGATCCGCTGAATCTGTTTTTTGGGCTCGGTTTTCCGATAGTGCTCCTGATTCTTCTCGAAGCAATACAGAAAAATGTTCCGGTCGATCTGTTTGCGATAAACCGACTGACTCCGGGAATCACCGTTTTCGGACTGTCGTTTATGACACTGTTTTCGGCAACGCTGGTCTCGCGTGACCGCGAGAGCGCGTTTCTCGAAAGGCTGTACACTACTCCAATGTCATCCGGTGACTTCATTTTCGGATATATGCTTCCGATCATCCCGCTTTCGGTTGGGCAATGCATCGTGTGTTACATAGCCGCGATACCGCTGGGATTAAAGCCGGGGATCGGGATTGTTTATTCAGTGTTGTTCATTGTGCCGATCGCAATTCTTTACATATCGCTAGGCCTCCTTTGCGGGAGTGTTTTCACCGTTAAGCAGGTCGGAGGTATATGCGGTGCGCTCCTCACCAATCTTTCGGCGTGGCTTTCCGGCACTTGGTTTGATCTTGATCTTGTCGGCGGTGCCTTTCGGCAAGTCGCTAATCTTCTTCCGTTTATTCACGCGGTTGAGCTTGAACGGGCTGTCCTTGACGGAAGATGGAGCGATATGATACCGCACCTTCTGTGGGTCATTGCGTGGGGGACGTTTGTGACCGCCGTTGCGGTGCTCCTTTTTCTCAGACAGATGCGTAAGAAGTAAGGCAATATTAATAACAGTGGTGGCATCATCGGTGCAGGGTGTAATTGCATGAGCAGTAGCTTCTGCATTGGAGCATATTTGCCAACGGTTCGCAGTATGTTCATTTATTTGAGCGAGTGCCGTGAAGCCTATGTATGTTAAATTCTCTGCGAATTGGTCAAGTGCATATTGCGCTTTTATTGCAGGAAGATGTGAGACAACTGTCCGAAATCAAAAGCGGCGGCAGTGCGAAGACTAAGTCTTGGTACTGCCGCCGCTTTAATATTTAACTCATGAGTGTTACCGCGCGACATTCGTCAAGTATGATATCGCGCTCGCTGAAAGGAACCTTTTCACCGTGAACAAGCTGATACTTTTCGTGTCCCTTGCCGGCAAACAACACAATGTCACCGTCGTGAGCCATATCCACTGCGCGGCGAACTGCCTTTTCGCGGTTGAGTATCACCTCATACGGTGTTTTGGTGTCGTAGTGAGACAGGATCTCGTTTGCAATATTCTCCGGAGGCTCATAATCGGGATTGTCGTTAGTTATTATGCAATAATCGGCAAGTGAGGACGCTGCCTTAGCGAGCTCTTCACGTCGTGATCTTGTTCTGCCGCCGACTGAGCCGAACACACATATGAGGCGGTTCGGTTCATATGCGCGCAATACGTTGAGTGCACTGGTCAGACTTAAGCCGTTGTGTGCGTAATCAATGATGAAGGTGCGACCCGGAAGTCCGTCCACTACTTCAAACCTTCCGCATACTGAGCTTTTTGCGAGTATGTCGGCAGATTGCTGCACGCCGATTCCGTAGCTTGAAGCCACGGCTATTGCTGCTAACCCATTATGAACACTGAATGAGCCCGGTGTTCTCATAGAAACATCGGTATACTCTCCGGAATTTATGCAACGGAACGTAATTCCGAGCGATGTATCGTCACGGTACGGCTTGCAGTCGGTTCCGTAGAAGTCGGCGTTCGGATCGGAAGTTGAGTATGTGACCGCCTGACATTCGGTTCCTGCTATCATAAATTCGGTCATGGCGTCATCTTCGTTTACGACCGCGAGCTTGCAGCCGTACCGGGTGAACAGCTTGCGCTTTGCATTTTTGTACTCATCAAGAGACGCATGCTCACCGATCCCGATGTGGTCCGGTGAAAAATTAGTAAAGACACAGACCTCGAACGGTACGCCTTCCACGCGGTTATGGTCGAGCGCCTGCGACGACACCTCAATGACAGCGTGTGTCACATTTTCGCAGACCATGGATGCAAAGTAATGTTGAAGTTCACGGCTTTCCGGCGTCGTGTTGATCGTTTCGGTGTGCTGACCGTTAATAATAACTCCGTTAGACCCTATATACGCACATTTGATCCCGCTCTTTTCCAGAATGGACTGAATGAGCAGGGCGGTCGTCGTTTTTCCTTTCGTACCGGTGATTCCGATTATGTGCAGGTTGTCGGCGGGATGTCCGTAAAATGTTGCCGATATTTTGGCGAGAGCTTCGCGCGTGTTACCGGTCAGTGCCTGAAATGCATCTGATGGAAGATTCAGCGGACGTTCCGACAGAAATGCGCGACACCCTGCATCATATGCGGCACCTGCAAAGGCGTGTCCGTCTGTGCGCGCGCCGGTAAGGCAGACGAAAAGCTCGCCGCTGTGCACCTTGCGCGAGTTGTATTCGATCCGCCTGACATCGATTCCCGACGGGTCTCCGACGGATATAGTATAATCTATATCGCAAAAGAGTCTGTCAATTCTCATACTTTCTCTCCGATGGATTTGTGTGCTGAATAGTCGGAAGTGAATCCGACGGGTTTATGCCCGAACATGGTTATGGCACGGTATGCAAGGGCTTCAAGGGAGTCAACGAACCTTTCATCCTCGGGGAAGCAGCGCTTCAGAACCGAAAGCTCGGTGCATCCGAGAATGGCACAGTCGCAACCCGCAGCGAACATCGGCTCTGCAACTGAAAACAGCCGATCCGGCGTCAGACCTTCGCCGCGCTTCACATCCCCGTAGATTATGTCAGTTACTGTCCGCTGGCCTGCTTCGTCCGGGATCGCCCATTCGATGCCGAGCCTGTCAAGTTCATTTTGATATGAGCCGGACTTTATCGTACCCTCTGTGGCAAGTATGCACGCGCGGCGGCGTCCGCTTTGCTTTATGTGTTCAGCTGTCTCGGTGATGATGCTTGGTACAGGCACTCGAACGCTGCGGCGAACTTCGTCAATAAAATAGTGCGCCGTGTTGCATGGTATAACTATAGCATCCGCGCCGTACCTTTCGAGAAGCTGCGCATCCTCGACCATATACGGAACGGGATCTTCATCGCTTCTGCCCAGTATAAAGTCGGTGCGGTCCGGCGTGGTCGCTCGGCTTGAAAGAATAATATCGATGTGGTCCTGATCACGTGACGCTTCGGTGTGACGTGTGATCAGTTCATAAAAATACGCGCTCGACAGCGGACCGAGTCCCCCGAGAATCCCTAAAATAGAACGGTTTTTGCCAATTGAGTGCATCCGTTAGACCTCCCCTCAGATTCACTCGGATGTTTTCGGATAGTAAATTTTAAATTTCTTCTTCTGGCGGCGAAGCTGCTCAGCCGCGCATAAGAAGCGGAGCGGGTTGCCGCGAAAATCCGCCGGATACCATACAGATGACGAGTGAAGTCCGGCATCGGCAAGGCGTTTCGCGCGTGCCGCAAGGTCACGATCCTCCGTATAGCGGTATGCAACGCTTCGCGGTACGTGATGCCAGAAGAACTGACGCTCACACGTCTCAAGCGAATCTCCGCTGTCGTTGTAGACCTCAGCTGCGAGCCGTGCAATGTTGATTCCGCTCGATGTAACGTAGTAGTTGCTGCGCCCTTGGCGAAGGTTTATCTCAAACACGCGGAAATCATCGGTGCCAGAGCGCTGCTTGATGTCAAAGTTTGAAAAACCGGTATATCCGAGGTCCTCAAGCATATTCCGCAGGCGCTCGGCGAGCGGGAAGTCCGCGACCGGCTCGGTCACGATTGCCGCATGATTTCCCAATCCCTTCGGTGTGTGCTCTTCGAGCATGGTGTGCCCGAGGCACATTGCCCGCACCTTGCCGCGCGAATCCGAAAAAGCTGTAAATACACGCATTTGAGAGTCTCCGCCGGGTATGTACTCCTGAATTACTATACGGTCGGAATAACCTGAGGCATATATTTCGTCTATGATCGCAGATGCCCTGTCGGGGTTTTCTGCGCGATAGACTTTTTTCATTCCGTCGAACGGGTGTTTCCAATATTCGACGCTCGATGACGGCTTGATTATCACGGGGTATCCGAAGCCGAGAGTATCGGGAGTGAGTGCACCCGGCGCACAGACACCGCTCACAGTGTAAGTTTCGGGGTAGGGAATTCCGTACTTGTCGCAAAGCTCGTAGAACTCTGCTTTGCGTGAAATGAGCGGCTGCAGTGCGGCATCGGGATACGGAATGATATATTGCGGAAGGCGATCGCGGCAACGTGCGGCAAGAGTGGCGTAGTCGTCGGTACAGCCGAACAGTATAAGCGTTTCGCCCTTGTGCTCCTCTGCAAAGCGGGAGAGCGTGTCCAGCATGACAGGTTCACTGTCGATGTCAGGTATCGCGGTAAAGCATACGATCTTTGAATATTTGGTGGCAGAGACCGCGTATCTTCCGAATGCATATGATTTGACGCCGTACTGCTCGTGAAAAGCACGGGCAACATTATAGCAGTTTAGATCGGCACCGAGCAGTACCGGAGTTATTTTTGTGTCCATTTGGAATCAATTTCTCCTTATGATGATATCATTCGCCGAAGAAACGACGGTGCCATGTGAGGAACGTAAATGCGGTCCAGATTTTGCGTCCGTTGTTGACACTTCCGTTTTTGTGGGCATCGAGCAGAGAGCAGAGCGCATCGGTATCGAAGTATTCGGCGGCAGCGTCGGATGTAAATGCGTCCTTCACTATGCCGTAGTAGCGATCTTCTCTGAGCCAGTTCCTGATCGGGACAGGAAAGCCTTTCTTGGGACGCATAGCCCATTCGTTGGGAAGAGTGCGGTTCGATGCGGCACGCAGCACGGATTTGGTTGTGTGTCCGTCGATTTTGTAGTCTGTGCGAATGCGCTGAGCCTCCGCCATCACCTCGCGGTCGAGATACGGCACGCGCAGCTCAAGTGAATGTGCCATGCTCATTTTGTCTGCTTTGAGAAGAATGTCGTCCGGCAACCAGAGATTTAGATCGAGATATTGCTTCTTTTCAACCTCCGAAAGACCGCGTGCCCTCTCGTATATGGGAGCAGTTATGTCCCTGATCGACGGACCGTTTCGGTACTTGCCGCGCAGGACATTCAGAGCCTCTGTCTCCGGGAACACGAGTGCTTGACCGATGAAGTAATCCTCGGGGACTCCCGAACCGTGTATGATAAAGT
>CAKSEM010000074.1 GCA_934446485.1 uncultured Eubacteriales bacterium
GAACATACTCTGTCCGAATGCTGCCATCACAATTCCGACGATGAGTGCCGCAAGCCCCGCAACGGGCGTTCGCGTCGCATCTACGATCGCAGGCACGGTCATAACCGCCAGCGTAACGTAAGGCACATAGTACAGAAATGAACGTACCGTGTGATTCTTTATCTCATGTCTCAGAAGTATGAGCGGAAGTACCCTTATCGCATACGTAACACCCGCCATTATGAGAATATATATCCAAATACTCCTGTCCATTATCTCCTCCGCGGCGCCCCTCTGAACGGGACTCCGAAATCTTCCGACGGCGGCTATTCGCCGTCGGCATCGTCCGGTATCGGACGTATGATCGCCGCCGCAAGCGATATAACGACGGTCAGAACGATCGTTTTAACCCCCGACGATATCCCGTCGAGAGCAGGTATTTTATTCGCGACCGTACTCAGTGCAAAGCACGCAAGTACCGTCACGGCTATAGTACGATTGTGCATTGCAGGCGGCACTATGATCGCTATAAACATTCCGAACAGTGCAACACTGAGCGCCGATACGGCAAAGGCAGGCATGGCGTCTCCGACGATCACGCCGAGCGCCGTCCCCAGTGCCCAACCGGGCAGTGCGACCGATATCGCACCGTAGGCGTAAGGCGGGTCGATGTACCCGCCGCGCGCAATATTGACGGCGAATATCTCATCGGTCAGATCGAATCCGATAAGGAGTCTGTGGTACATCGGCGTATCAGGAGAAAAACGCTGACTCATCGTGCACGCCATGAGAAAGTACCGTGCGTTCGCTATCAGCTCCATCAGCGCAACCTCTGCGTAGCCTGCGCCGGACGATATGAGTGCAATCGCCGCATATTCGCCTGCCGAGGCGTTATTCGCCGCGCTCGCCACCATAGCCTGAATTGCGCTGAAACCCGCACGTCCCGCTGCAATGCCGAGCGCAAACGAAACCGCAAAATATCCGAGTGCTATCGGTATTCCGTCGCGCACTCCGCTGAGAAATGTATTACGACGCATCATTTCCCGCCTCTCCGTCTACCTCTTCGGCATAACGCACCGTCTCCATTGCATCGGCAGCATACCGATCCGCACCGATGCTTTCTGCATATTCGCGCGTGAGCACCGCACCTCCGACTACCACGCGGCACCACGGTGCGCTGCGCCGCAGCTCGCGTATCGTCTCTTCCATCGCGGGCACCGTCGTCGTCATAAGCGCCGAAAGTCCGACGATCGGAGCATGTGTGCGAACGACTGCCTCAACGACTGATTCCGGCGGCACATCGCGTCCGAGATCGACGACTGCAAAGCCGTAATTCTCCAGAAGCAGCTTGACTATATTCTTGCCGATATCGTGTATATCTCCCTTGACCGTGGCTATGACAAACGTACACCTTTTCTTTATATCACCGGAGCTGCGTGAGACGAAATCCTTGATTTCGGATGCGGCGCTCTTTGCAGCCTCTGCACTCATCAAGAGCTGCGGCAGATACGTCCTGTGCTCTTCAAACGACCTGCCTACTTCGTCAAGCGCAGGTATGATCTCCCGATCCACCAGTTCCATCGGTGCGACGGTCGCAAGAAGCTCGCGCGTGACCGATGCTGCCTGATCCTTCATACCGCGCACGATCGCACCCGACAGCGCCGAGCGCACCGATGCGGCATTCTGAGACTTTCCCGCGGCAGTCGCTGTACCCGAGTCTGCGGTACCTGTCCCCGCGGTACCTGTGCCCGCGGTACCTGTGCCCGCGGTGCCGAGCATACCGATAGTTTGCCTTCCGCTCATGAATTCTATATAGTCTGCACACATCGGATCGAGCCCGTGCAGAGCGCGGAATGAGTAGTATGCGCGCATCATCTCTTCCGAATAAGGGTTCATGATCGCCGCCGACAGCCCCGCTTCAAGCGCTGATATAAAGAACGCACCGTTCACGGTATCGCGGCACGGGAGTCCGAACGACACATTCGATACTCCGAGTGAAGTATGACAGCCGAGCTCATGCCTTATGGCACGAAGAGCATCTATCGTCGCCTTCGGCGCCGATTGATCTGCGCTGACAGTCATGGCAAGCGTATCGAACACAATATCTCGCCCGGATATGCCGTATTCGGCAGCTCGTCCGAGGATCTTTTCGGCTATTCTGATTCTCCCTTCGGCATCCCGCGGTATCCCGTTCTCATCGAGTGTAAGCGCCACTACGACTCCGCCGTATTTGCGCACGAGCGGGAAGATCGCAGCCATGCTCTCCTCCTTGCCGTTTACTGAGTTTATCATCGCTTTGCCGTTATAGACACGCAGAGCCGCTTCCGTCGCGACAGGATCGGATGAGTCTATCTGAAGCGGCAGATCGCAGACCGCCTGAATCTCGGTCACCGCCTGCGGCAAAAGCTCGCTCTCACAGATATCGGGGAGCCCGACATTCACATCGAGTACGTGCGCACCGTGCTCCGCCTCGGATATAGCCTCTCCGAGTATATAGTCCATGTCGCGCTCTATAAGTGCAGTCTTAAGGCGGCGCTTGCCGGTCGGGTTGATCCGTTCGCCTATGAGTACGGGCGATGCACCGAAAGTCACCGCGTGCGTATATGAAGAGATCACGGTAAGGGACTTCTTCGACACCGGGACGGGTGAGACACCGTCAAGCTCCGAACACAGCGCGCCGATATATTCGGGAGTCGTCCCGCAGCATCCGCCGGCTATGCGGACGCCGCCCCTTACCTGCCGCGCCACCTCGGAGGCAAAATCCGACGGTGATATATCGTACACCGTATGTCCGCAGCACGATGACGGCAATCCCGCATTCGGCTTCAAAAGAACGGGTATTGACGACACGGAAAGCAGCCGCTCCACCACCGGCGCGAGCTGCACGGGACCGAGCGAACAGTTGACACCGACGGCATCTGCACCCATTCCTTCGATAAGCGCAACCATCGCCTCAGGCTCCGCACCGGTCATAAGCTTTCCGTCAGCACCGTACGCATTCGACACGAATACCGGCAAGCTTGAACTTTCCTTTGCCGCAAGCAGTGCCGCCTTCGTCTCGTAGCTGTCGTTAATCGTTTCGATAAGTATCAGATCCGCACCGTACTTTACGCCGAGCCGTACAGTTGCAGCGAAGAGATCGTATGCGTCTTCAAAATCAAGATCTCCGAACGGACAGAGAAGTCTGCCGCTCGGTCCGATGTCGAGTGCAACGAATCTGTCTCCGCCCACTGCTTCCGCACTCGCACGCGCCGTGCCAATCGCCGCAGCTACGATGCTCTCAAGCTCGGTCTCCGTAAATTTCAGAAGGTTTGCGCCGAAAGTATTGGTCGATACAACGCGGCTTCCCGCACGAAAGTATGAGTCATGAATATCGCGTATCACATCCGGATGGGTAAGGCACCACGTCTCCGGCAACTCTCCGGGGGTAAGCCCTCTCTTCTGCAGGAGCGTACCCATACCCCCGTCGAGAAGGAGCACACGATCTCTCATGTATTCAAGAACGCCCATATCACACCTCCGAACTTCAGTCGGACAGTCCGTCGCACGGCAGCATTCTCGATACCCCCGTAATGCGTCCGCCCTCGGTATAAACTCTCGGAACACGCTTTGAAATTCCGCATATTATCTCATATCCGATAGTACCGCATATCTCAGCCACTGAATCCGCCGATATCTCAAGCTCCCCGTCCCGACCGAATATCGTTGCCGTATCACCTACGCTGACACCCGGCACATCCGTTACATCTATCATCATCTGATCCATACAGACGCGTCCGGCTATCGGCGCACGGTGTCCGCGGATCAGAACCTCTCCGCGATTCGAAAGACGGCGCGGCACGCCGTCGGCGTACCCGGCCTGAAGTGTCGCGATTCGGCTTTCGCGCTCCGTCACATACGTGCAGCCGTAGCTCACGGGCACTCCCGCAGGAAGCGTTCGCAATGATGAAACGTGGGTGCGCAGCGACATCGCGGGATGTAAAACGCCGAAGGACGAGATGTCCGTCTCATCGGACGGCATTAGCCCGTAAAGCAAAATGCCCTCGCGCACCATATCGTATTTCGGACCGCTGCCGACCGCAGCGGCACTGTTACATATATGGGATATCGGAATTCTGACGCCGAGTGAAGCAAGATTCGACAGCATACGGTCGAACCTCTCAGTCTGCAGACGTGTGTACGTAAGGTCGCGACTGTCGGATGCCGCAAAGTGACTGAATATGCCGTCTACCCGCACCCCATCCATGGTGCATATCTCCGCGATCTCGCGTGCAGACTCCTCGGTGCACGGAAAACCGATACGCGACATACCTGTGTCAAGGGCTATATGCACGCCCGCAACACCTCCGACGGCAGCAGCCTCGTGCGCGATCGCACGTGCCTCTTCAATATCCGAAACCGTAGTGTCGATCCCGTACCTTACGAGACGGCATGTGTCAGACACCTGCGTATGTGCAAGCACGAGTATCGGCGTAGTGATCCCGGAGAGACGCAGCTCCTCAGCCTCGTCAGTCATGGCAACCGCAAAGTAGTCCACCTCGCTCTCAAGCATACGCGCAATACGGCGTGCACCGTGGCCGTAAGCATCCGCCTTGATAACTGCGGCGCACTTCACCGCACTTGGAAGCTGACGGCGCATAGCACGGTGATTTTCGAGAATCGCATCGAGGGCGACCTCTGCCCATGTTCTGAGTGACGAGAGATTTATGTCCATATCGTGTCTCCGGTATAATTATAGCAGTTTATCATTAGTATACCACGGAGGCGACAAGAGTGCAAGTAAAAACTGTGCCGCCTGATGTCGAACGGCAAAACCGAACGGTCTCTCACGCACTGTCTCGGGATATATTTAGTCTGCGCGCAGAGCATCGCACTGCGCAAGATCAATCGAACATAAGGCGGTATTACTCATATGAAGATAAGAACCCGAATCGTCGCTGCATTATTTACACTTGCAGCTATCTGCACTCTCGGCTCATGCAGCACACCCGGAGGCGAGGGTGCAGAGCCGGTACCGAAAACGGGATATGCCGCGTCCGACAGCTCATATACGGCGGAAATATCGGACGGGGTACGCACGGTCACGCTCGATGTCACACGCGAGCGCGGAGTAGTCACGGCAAATGTTACCGCGCCCGACGAGCTATCCGGGACCGGATTTATCTGCGATATGACCGGTGTCGGGATCGTCACCGAAGGTGACACCCTTACGGTAAGCACGGAAGGCAGCGCGGGACTCCGCGCGATCTTTGACGCACTGTCTCACGATCCGACAGATGAAGAACTGATTCCGGGAGCTGCCATTCGCACCGAATGCGGAGGCTTTGAATGTGTGCTGTCGCTCGGCGCAGACGGATATCCGCTGACACTCGATGTCACACGCGGAACGTACAAACGGTGTGTGCGGTTCTCATCGTGGCGGCACGCCGGGGACTGAGCTTTGCCACCGAAACTCAAAATTCAAAATCCACACAAAGCAGACATCGTTGTCGCAAAGGCTGCAACGACTTGTGCCGATCCCCAAATGCTGACGCTCGTCGATTATCACACGATCATCCTTCAGACATCTGAGATATGCGCCGAACAGTATTCACTGTGCCGTCGGGCACATAGGAATCGTGCCGCATTCGGCGGACTGCTGCAGATGTTCTGCGGGGCCGCACTGTGCCGCAAGAAATCTCTTGCGGCACAAATCCGTTTCAGCCACCGGCAGAGACGACACATTCCAAATCAAAAAAGCAGCCGCAAAGGTTTCCCTTTGCGACTGCTCTGCCGTTATAGGCCAGTTGGTAACAAATTCATTAGCTTACCGGAATCACACCGACGAATCTCGTGAGCATTACAGCTACCTGAGCACGGGTCGCTCTGCCGTCCGGATCGATCATGTCTCTGCCGTCGGACATCTTGTTTCCTGTGATGATACCGCATCCGACCGCCCACTTGATCGCATCGACTGCATAATCGCTCACCGCATCACCGTCGGGGAACTTGGCAAGATCAGCGTCAACATCGCCAAAGTTATACTTCTTATAATCGGAGTATCTCTTGAGGAGCGTTGCGATCTGCTCGCGGGTCACCGAGTCGTTAGGAGCAAACCTTGTCGGAGCGACGCCGTTAACGATCTCGTTCTCAGCTGCCCAAAGAACAGCCTCTCTGAACCAGTCATCTTCGCCGACATCGTCGAATTTAGCCGTATAAGCGACCTTTTCAGAGCCCTCAAGTCTCCACAGAAGCGTCACAAACTCAGCTCTCGTCATGGTGTTATCCGGTCTGAATTCGCCGTTCTCGTAACCCTTCATGATAGCGGAACCGTCGATCTCCGTACGCATAACGTAGCGGAGTGCGTCGCTGTACCAAGTATCGTCCTTAACATCCGGGAACACCTCGGATGGCTTCTTGAGACGCTCGGTCTCATCAGCCTTGACCTGCCCGCCGCAGCCCTCAAGCTCGCAGGCATATATCGAATATCCGCCCTCTTCCTCTGTCGGTTCGACAGTTTTAATGAACGCACCCTTCGTATGAGGAGACTTAGGTCCTTTTTCCTCGCCGCAGACGCACTCATACCAGTGACCGTCATCGTCAAACTTAACTACATTCAGCACATGCTCATGACCGCCGATCTCGGGTCTTGTGGTGTAAACCAAAGCACCGTCCTTCTCGATCGAATAGAGCGCATAGAAGGTGATATCGTCGGAAACAGTGTAAGAAGCACCGGCCTCAAAGGTCTCCGGCTTCTCCGTAACATTGTATACCGCAGAGGTGACCCAGCCTAGAAAGCTGAAGCCTTCAACGCCCTCGCCCTCGTGATCCTTCAGTATGTAATCACCGGGAATTGCGCTGTCGGTCGTCCTGGTTCCGTTATCGTCGTAGGTCACAGTCTTGGGACCGTTCTGAGTAAGGAACTCATCGGAAATGATGCCCTTACCCTTCTCGGGATGCGTGATCTTCTTCCACTCAGCCATGAATCCGCCGTCACCGATCGAGACTGCGTATGCCTTGTTTCCTTCACCATACTTGCCTTCACCACCGGCGACGCTCGTGAAGTCATAATAGACCATCTCGCCCGCCTTTGGT
>CAKSEM010000075.1 GCA_934446485.1 uncultured Eubacteriales bacterium
AAACTACTGATTGAGCTTTTGGAAAAGAACGGTTGGAAATTCAAGCGACACGGTGCTAATCACGATATATACGTCAAAGGAAACCAAAGAGAGAGCATCGTTCGGCATCGAGAAACCGATGAAGATTTAGCAAAAGCAATAATCAAACGGCGCGGGCTGAAATAAGCCCGCACCGCTTGACAAACAATATAATGCACACTGCAATTACAAGGAGGAACAAAATGAAAACAGCATATCCCGTTATTCTGACACAGGGTAAAAAGTTTGTTGTAGTATATATTCCGGATTTTGATATCAACACTCAGGGAACCGACTTAGCCGATGCACTCAAAATGGCTCGCGATGCAATCGGACTTATGGGAATCGATATGCAGGATGACGGTGAAGCCATCCCGACACCTTCAACCATTGCTGAAGTTCAAAAGGATATTCCGAGCGACGGCATTGCCTCCCTTGTTGACGTTGACTTTGATGAATATCGTCGTCAAAACGATCTGCGTACGGTCAAAAAAAACTGTACAATTCCCTCATGGCTCAACTTTGAAGCCGAGCGCGCGGGGATAAACTTTTCTGCCGTACTTCAAGCGGCATTGAAAACTGAACTGCATATCACCGGACGATAAAAATCGACCGGGCGACTTCCTAGTTGGATGCCGCCCGGTTCGGTTTTGATTTAATTTACTGTTTGCCGTGAAAGAATTCCTTCCAGTAAGGATTTTCTTTATCGAAAATCGCTTTTTCTTCGGGTGTAAGGTTGTGAGGGTAATCGGCGAAAAGATTATATATCTTTTTCTTGTCGAAACTGAATAGAAACCTGCCTTTTGCATCAAGATCACTAATCCACCATATCTGGTCGTTTGGATTTTCCTTGTAGTAATCACTTAACACCGCCGTCCACTCCTTTCATCTGACTGCTGTCCGCTGTGTTGATATACCCCAACAGCGTCTTGAACTCTTTGCTTTTCCCGAGGCTTTCGATATCGATTATATAAACATTGCCTGTTGACTTGAATCCCGCGAAAGTGTACGATTTTTGACATCCGAAACGGTTCTTCAGTCTTTCATCGGTCAGCTTCTTAAATCCGTTAAGATCCTTGTCTGAATCCTGCAACTCAAGAAATTCGCATCCACGTGCCGTCTTGCGAACTACCGCGGTATGCTTTCCCGCCCCCAGTATATATTCTTTGTTTTCCTCAATCTCCCGCAGCAAAGAGTGTACACCGGTAAACTCGTTATACTCGCGTATGAACTTTCCTCGGACATTCGGCAAATTAATTATTTCTTTTGCATTCCGATCGAGCGAAAAAATACGAGTGCTTTCGCCGCCTCTGTAATCTAAGCAGTCGAACCCGGATACATTGCCGGCATAAGCATATGCCAGTGACACACACGATCCGCCCGTTTTATCTCCGCCCGAAATCCGTTGTATGATCTCATCGGATGTGAGAGGAGCCGCGAGCTTTTTGACCTCTCTGTACTCGACCTTCTCGGCGACACACTGACTGTTTATGGCTTTGAACGCTTCGCTTCGGTTCTCCGTCTCTATTATACCACCGCTCGGCGGATTTTTCAAGGCTTCGGCAGCCCTCTCCGCTTCTCTTGCGGCAGCACTCGCCCGTGCAGCCTCGCTCCGGTTCCATTCGGCAATCTTCAAACGGTCATCGAGCCGCTTCATGCCGTTCTCCCGGCAGAATTCGTTGTACTGCTCATTCTGCCTTTTGAGAAGCGCTGCCTTGCTGCGGTACTTCTGCCTGAATTCGTCGGTGACCCCGTCCGGCGCTGCTTTCATCGCCGTGTTCATTGCAGCTACTTCGCGCTTTGTGCCCCTGATGCGTCGCTCAAGTGTCCGCTGCTGCTGCTCGAGGTCATAAGTCTTTTTGTTCTCCTCGCTGTCGAAATCTTTGAACGGATTATCCATCCCCTCAAAGTACGGTGAGAATGAATGTCGGCAGTTCCATCCGCACAGTCCCGCTCCCGTGCCGTACCCCGTGCTTTCGTAGAAATCGGGATATTTTTTATTCTTGCCGCTTTTGCTGTATATCTTGCCCTGCCACACATAGTGCGACGGACGCGCTCCGAGATGTGAGGAAACGATGATCAGATCGTCGCCGTGCTCCTCCATACCGGCGAGAGTTATCTCGGCTGTGCTTTGCGCGACCCCGGTTCGGACACAGCGCAGCGTCGCCGTCTCTATTGTGTCACGGTGCCCAGAGGGATACTCAACGTATACGCCGTCCTTCGCGATGCGTTCAACCGCTTCGGCGAACGCCTGAGTGCGGGAGAGTGCCCCGGATGAGACGAGGTGATACGCCTTGTCACACTCCCTGATAAACAACCGCTGCGTCTCCTCGGCGGTCGTCCGCGTGAAGTTCACCCACTCACCGCCCGTCGCACGGTATGCGCGTTCCATCAGCCGCTTGAAGTACGGAGATGCAGTAAACGTCGCGGACGTCTTTCTGCCTGCCGCTCTGTATACCGAGCGGTCGTATCTGTCAGACCTGATACACGCATCGCGGAATGCCTCTCTGATCTCGCGCTCCTGCTTCTTCGTCGCTTTGGCGATCTCCCGCTGCACATCCTCGGACAAATACCCCGCGTCTCTCAGCACCTCAAGCTGCCACTTGTCAAGCGGTGTGAGCGTGTAATCGTCCCCGCGCGCCCCTGATGCGGTATGACGGTCTATAAGCAGTCACTGAGCTGACAGTAGAAAAAATCATGATTTCATGGTATAATACTTTTGAATCGGAACGATCCGTTAAGGTTTGCGATAACAGCAGAACGGAAAGTGAGCTATACTTTGCCGGGCACAGCTACCTCGGCTTATTTTCCCCATGCGGCACAACTGCCGCTCCGTGCATATTCGATAAGGATTTCTACCGTCTGCGTTAGTGACGGTCGATACCTTCTTGATGCCGCGAGCACAGCGAAAGGAATGGCAAGAATGATTATTGCGATATGTGACGATCAAAAAAATGAACTTGAAAACATAAGGCAGATTGTGTCGGAATATGCAGTAACACATCCGGAGCAGTATATTACGATCAGCTGCTTCTCAGATCCGCTTGATATGTTGAATGACATAAGCAAAAACGGTGCCCCGGATATTGCACTTCTTGATATTTGTATGCCTGGGGTTTTGGGAACCGAAATTGCAAAAGAACTAAGATGCAAAAGCGAAGAAAATACCGACATAATTTTCTTGACGACAAGCACTGATTTTGCAGTCGAAGCATTTGCATTGCACGTCAATGACTATCTGACAAAACCGTTCACAAAAGAGAGACTTACCGACACGCTTGACAGGGTCGTTGAAAAAAGAAACGAGCGTTTATTCGTAACGGTGACGAGCGGACGGGAAATACATCGTATTGATTTATATCAGGTAATGTACTTGGAATCGAAAAACCATAACGTCGATATATATTTGAAGTCGGGAAAGAATATCAAAACACATACACCTCTTGCCGACATGAAGAGTCTGTTTTCCGATGTCAAAGGGTTTATATCGGTCGGTGCTTCATATTTTGTGAATTTGAGGTGCGTGCAGAGCATTCTTCAGACTGAGCTTATTATGACAAACGGTCAAAGCATTCCCATCCCGAGGCGTCTAAGAAACGATCTCAGAGAGCAATACTTTGATTTCTATCGAGAGGAGGCAATGAAAGAATGATACGTATGCTTGTGGCTTGGATCTTGCTCGACATCTCACATCTTATCTCCTTTTGGGCAATGACCGAGCTCAAATTTTCCGTCCGTAAGACAGCATTTATCTATTCGGCTTTCTGCGCTGTGTTTGTGGGGCTTGTTATGCTGACGTATGTTATGTTCGGTGAGAGTCCCGCGTACTATGCCATAGCATTTGTGAGTACGATAATCGTGGCGTTTTTCGTTTACATGTTTACCTCTGCAGACCCGATCTGCAAGAAGATTTTTCTGTTTATCAGTTACGCTGATTTTTTCAGCGTTTTCGTATGCATTTCGCTTTTACTGTGCAGCGTATTTTTCAAAAACTCGTCGGCAACCGTTGTATATTATGCAAGGAATATAATAAGAACAGCCCTGTTCATTCCCGCAGCCTTGATATATATACACTTTATGCGCCCTTCGGTGCGGGCCGTACCTGCGAAACAGCGCAAAACGTGGTACTCCATATCGACGGTTTCGGTTTTGTTTTTGATAATATTCGCACTGTTCGTGGTAATATTCAATGCTGAATACGGGAACATTGACAGGTATATTCCGCTGTTTGCGGTTTCAGTTTTGATCTATATGTCGATTTTGTGGGTCATTTTCGGCACGATAAGATCTATGATAGCCGAAAGCAGGGCAGAACTGATAAATCAAAACGTAGCATATTTGCAGGAACAGCTTAAAACCGCAAAGGAAAATGAGCTGTCGGCAAAGACCGTTCGCCATGATTTCAAGCATCACAATCAGAACATAGAGTCGATGCTGAAAAAAGGCGAGGTTCGGGAAGCTCTGAATTATCTGAGACAGTATAACGACAGCTTGGACGCAACGAAACTAAACGATTTATGTCCGAACATCACGGTCAATGCCATCCTGAACAGCTTTTGTGCGAAAGCGCAGAAGAACGGTGTTGCGGTTTCCGTTGAGGCGGATACGGGAGAAAAATCGACGATATCCGATATGGATTTCGTCGCTGTACTGTCAAATCTTTTGGATAACGCCTTAAACGGCTGTATTGAATGCGGATCGGACGGAGAGATAAAGGTTAATATCAGGATGGTTGCGGACAAGACCGTGATCGTCTGCAGAAACCCCTGCCGACCGGATATTTCCATAGAGAATAATATGATTCAGAATCGCGGCATAGGAATTGCCAGTATGCTTTCGGCAATACGGAAGTATGACGGGGACATAAAATACAGCTTTAATGACGGTGAGTTGACTGCGTGCATTATATTGAATTCATGAGCTCGGATATGACCAATTGCGTTTCAAAATCGACCAATTACGATTTAAACCATCCTTCCGGATGGTTTTTTGTTATAATTGTAATGTTAATTTACTGCTCAGAGGTGAAACCGGTGTTTTTCAAAAAGAAAAAGGTGAAATTTGATAAAGTTGCAAAGTTCAATTATGAGCTGGACACCAATGAGGAGCTGAAAGAGGAGCTCAAAAAGCTTTCGTTGTGCAGAAACGACATGGTAAGGTCGGAGTATCTGTCGAAGATACTGCTGTTATTCAGTAAGGAGGGCTTGGATCTTACGCTGAAGGAATTCGATATGCTCCTGTTGCTGCGAGCGAAAACAGATCAGATGTTGCTGGAGAAGACGGGCAACGCAATCACTCAGAAGAGCAATTAAGTATAGAACGGGGTAAATAATCGTGAAGGGAATTATATTAGCCGGCGGCAGCGGAACACGCCTTTATCCGGCAACCAAGGCGTTGGTAAAGCAGCTTTTACCCGTATATGACAAGCCGATGATCTATTATCCGCTGTCAACACTGATGCTTGCAGATATAAGAGATGTCTTGATTATATCAACGGCAAAGGATCTGCCGGCTTTCGAGAGGCTTTTCGGCACGGGAGAAAAGCTGGGACTTAATATATCGTATGCGGAGCAGGATGCTCCGAGAGGTCTGGCGGACGCTTTTCTGATCGGCGAGAAGTTTATAGGAGATGATAGTGTATGCCTTGTCCTCGGAGACAATCTTTTTTACGGGCAAAACCTTACCGCAAATTTGCAATCTGCCGTGCGTGAACTTGACGGAGCATTTGTATTCGGATATCCTGTAAACAACCCGTCTGATTTCGGTGTGTGTGAATTCGACGGAAACGGAAGTGTTATATCGATAGAAGAGAAACCCAAGGTTCCGAAATCAAAATACGCCGTACCCGGACTTTACTTTTACAACAACGATGTTATAGAGATCGCCAAGAATGTCAAACCTTCAAACCGCGGCGAGCTTGAAATAACCGCCGTCAACAACGAATATATTAAATGTAATCGTTTAAAGGTCAAATTGTTCGGAAGAGGAATGGCGTGGTTTGACACCGGAAGTCCCTGTGCGCTCCATGAGGCGAGCGAGTTTGTCGGGATGATACAGGAAAAGCAGGGCTATTACATATCATGTATTGAGGAAATTGCTTGGCGAAAGCATTTTATAGACAATGCACAGCTTTGGGCTTTGGGAAAAGAACTGGAGAACAGCGAGTATGGGAAATACATTCTGAGATTGGCGGGTGATGATGCATGAAACATTTGATTACCGGCGGTGCGGGGTTTATCGGTACAAACTATATAAGATACATACTTGAATGCTATCCCGACGATGAAGTTTTTTGCGCGGATAAATTGACCTATGCCGGAAATTTCAACAATATATCGGGATTTATGTCGGATAAGCGGTTCCGTTTTGAACAGGCGGATATCTGCGACAGAGAGGCAGTCTGTAAGATTGTCAAAGAGTACGGCCCCGATTGCATTGTTAATTTTGCGGCGGAAAGTCACGTTGACCGATCCGTTGAAGATCCGGAGGTATTCCTTACAACAAATATCCTCGGTACGTCGGTCTTGCTTGATGCGGTAAACAGTTTCGGCATAAAGCGCTTTCACCAGATCTCAACCGATGAGGTTTACGGAGATCTGCCGCTTGAAAGACCGGACTTGAAATTTGACGAGGGATCGCCGATAAAGCCGTCAAGTCCTTACTCAACGTCGAAGGCTGCGGCTGATATGCTGTGTACGGCGTATTACAGGACATACGGCACGCCGATTACAATTTCAAGGTGTTCAAACAACCTCGGTCCGTATCAGTTTCCCGAAAAGCTGATACCGCTAATCATTATGAAAGCGCTGCGGGAAGAAGCATTGCCCATATACGGAGACGGAAAGAATGTGCGCGACTGGCTGTATGTATGGGATCATTGCCGTGCTGTTGACATGATCGTGAGACACGGGAAGATCGGCGAGATTTACAACGTGGGCGGGAGCAATGAAAGGTCCAATATCGAGGTTGTCAAAACGATACTCGATGAGCTTTGCAAACCCTA
>CAKSEM010000076.1 GCA_934446485.1 uncultured Eubacteriales bacterium
ACGGAATCGAATATCTCCTTGAAGCAAAACGTGAGACGGGTATGCCGATCGTTACGGAGATTATGAACGCTGAACATCTGCCGTTGTTTGAGGATGTCGATGTGATACAGGTCGGTGCAAGAAATATGCAGAATTTCGAGCTTCTCAAGGCACTCGGCGGAACCGACAAGGCGATCCTTTTGAAACGCGGACTTGCCAATACCGTAAAGGAGCTGCTCATGAGTGCCGAGTACATTATGGCGGCGGGGAATTCACGCATAATTTTGTGTGAGCGCGGGATTCGCACATTCGAGACTTACACGCGCAATACGCTCGATCTGTCGGCTGTGCCCGTGCTTCACGAGTTGACGCACCTTCCGGTGGTAGTCGATCCGAGCCATGCGACAGGCAGCGCGCCTCTGGTCGGACCGATGGCGGCCGCCGCTGCTGCGTGCGGAGCGGACGGTATAATGATCGAGGTGCACAATGATCCGAAGTCGGCGCTCTGCGACGGCGCTCAGTCGCTGACGCCACAGGAGTTTGACTGCGTGGCATCTACTGTCAGACGCATAAGGGAGGCGATCTGAAGTGGAGGTTTGTAATGATCAGAACCGACTGACGGTCGGAGTCGTCGGACTCGGACTTATCGGCGGCTCGATGGCAAAGGCGTACAGCGCCGCCGGACACCGCGTGTTCGGATGGGACATCTCCGACACGGTAACGGGGTTCGCCGAGCTGTCGGGTGTGCTCGACGGCGAGATTACCGAGGATAGGCTGCAGGAGTGTGATATAGTATTCGTTGCCGTGTATCCGGAAGCCGCCGCCGACTATATTGATCGCAACGGCAGACTGTTTTCTCACAGCAGCGTCGTGATGGATCTTTGCGGTACGAAGGAGCTCGTCTGCCGTGCGGGGTTTGCGGCGGCAAATCGTGACGGATTTCTGTTCGTCGGAGGACATCCCATGGCGGGGACACATAATTCCGGATATAAATATTCGACCCCCGATATGTTCAGGGGAGCACCGATGGTCATAGTACCTCCGGTGTATGACGATATAGCCTTGCTCGATCGCATAAAGCACCTTCTCGAGCCTGCGGGGTTCGGTTCGATATCAGTGACCGATGCCGCATCTCATGACCGCATGATAGCGTTCACGTCGCAGCTTGCACATGTCGTTTCGAGTGCGTATATCAAGAGCCCGACCGCGACATCGCACCGCGGATTTTCGGCAGGGAGCTACCGCGATCTGACGCGCGTGGCGTGGCTGAACCCGGATATGTGGACAGAGTTGTTTCTGGAAAACCGCGATAACCTGATATTTGAGCTTGACACTGTTATAGGTCATCTTCGGGAGTATCGCGATGCGATATCCGACTGTGACAGGGAGCGCTTGCGCGCTTTGCTCGACGACGGCAGACGCAGAAAGGAAGAGGTAGATGGAAGCGGAAAAGATAAGAGTTGACGCGGGGCACCCGTATGACGTCACGATCGGGAGCGGAATTATGCCGATGGCATCGGACATGTTCTGTGGTTCGGGTGCAGAACGCATCGCGATCGTGACCGACGACACCGTAGATGCAATGTATTCGTCCGCGCTTGAGGCGAGCCTTGCGGAGTCGGGCGTCCGTATATATAAATTCGTGTTCCCGCACGGTGAGGCGAGCAAAAATATCACGACATACACGGCAATACTTGAATTTCTCGCCGCATCGGAGCTTACCCGTACAGATGCAGTAGCGGCGCTCGGCGGCGGGGTAGTCGGAGATATTGCAGGCTTTGCGGCGGCAACCTATCTTCGCGGAATCAAATATATTCAGATCCCGACTACACTACTTGCAGCCGTAGATTCCTCTGTCGGAGGAAAATGTGCGGTGGATCTGCCGTTAGGGAAAAATCTCGTCGGTGCGTTCCACCAGCCGTCCGCGGTTCTGTGCGACACCGACACACTGCAGACTCTTCCGGATGAGATATTCGCAGACGGATGCGGTGAGGTTTTGAAGTACGGCGTGCTCGCTTCTCCGACGATATTTTCGGAGATCACGGAGCAAGGTGTCGGGTTTGACCGTGCTCGCGTTATTTCGGAGTGCGTACGCATCAAGGCAGAGATAGTATCCGAAGATGAGTTCGATCACGGCAGGCGAGCGCTTCTGAATTTAGGACATACCGCAGCGCATGCGATAGAGCGCCTTTCGGATTTTACCGTACATCACGGTGCTGCCGTTGCGACGGGGTGTGCAATTGCCGCACGGGCGTCCGCGGCATGGGGACTGTGCAGCGAAGAAACGGCGGAGGCGGTCTGCCGCGCGGTCGTATCGCTCGGACACACAGCTCGGACGGACTATACGGCGGAGGAGCTCTGCCGTGTAATGCTGAACGACAAAAAGCGGCACGGTGAGCTTATAGATTACGTTGTGATAGAGAAGATCGGGAAGTGCGGGATTCTGACGCTGAATGAACGCGAGCTCTTCCGTTTCGTCAGCGGTGGAATATGAGGAGACGCGAAAAATGAAAGTGAAAATAACCCCTTCGAATCTGTCGGGCACCGTGCGGGCACCGTCGTCTAAATCCGAAGCGCACAGGTATCTGGTATGCGCTGCGCTTGCCGATGCACCGACGGACATCGTAATGCACAGTCCGTCCGACGACGTATCGGCAACGGCAGACTGCCTTCGCGCGCTCGGGGCACACATTGACCGAACTTGTGAAGGATTTCACGTTGTGCCCGTTACAGAAGTCAAGAAGAAGTGTCTTCTTCTGTGCAGAGAGAGCGGAACGACACTGCGTTTTATGCTCCCGATAGCGGCATCTCTCGGTGCCGATGCCGATTTTTCGGCAGAGGGACGGCTGCCGGAACGGCCGCTTGAGCCGCTTTCGTCCGAGATGGCGAGGCACGGTGCGCTTGTGACGCGTGACGGAAACATAATATCGTGCCGAGGGAGACTGTGCGGAAATGACTTCGCGCTCCGTGCCGATATTTCGTCACAGTTTATCAGCGGGATCCTGCTTGCGTCACCGCTTCTCGGCGGAGTAACGGTCCGTTTGGACGGTACAGTCGAATCTCTCGATTATATAAGAATGACGCTCAATGTAATGCGTCGTTTCGGAATCGAATCGAGTCTCTCGGAGAACATAATAACGGTGTGCTCCGGCGGATATCGATCACCGGAGACGGTGAGCGTTTCGGGAGACTGGTCGGGCTGCGCATTCTGGATATGCGCCGGCGCTGCATCGCGTGACGGTATTACGTGTACCGGTGTGGATCACGGTTCGGCTCAGGGTGATCGTTGCATTGTAGATATCGTGCGCAGCATGGGTGCCGACATTTGTGCTTCGGCGAATTCCGTTACCGTGAAGCGCGGCAAGCTTGCTGCGGTCGATGTAGAGGCGGCGGACATTCCCGATATAGTCCCGCCGATCGCGGCACTTGCTGCGGCAGCCGACGGTGAAACGCACATACGCGGTGCCGGACGCCTGAGGTATAAGGAGTGCGACCGACTGTCGGCAATGCGCGACATAATATCATCGCTCGGCGGTTCTGCTTCCGAGGAGGCTGACGGACTTACGGTCTGCGGCGGCGTGATACACGGCGGGGAGGTTTCTTCGCATGGAGATCACAGAATAGCCATGAGTGCTGCGGTACTCTCGGTATTTGCGGATTCTCCCGTTACGGTTGACGGAGCCGAATGCGTATCTAAATCATACGGTGCGTTCTGGGATGACTTTGAGTCTCTCGGCGGCGTGACAGACAGAATAGATTCCGAAAGGATGGAGTGATATGAGCAGTATATACGGCAGACGTCTGGCAGTATCGATTTTCGGACAGTCGCACTCACCGGCGATAGGAGTAACGGTCGACGGATTCCCCACAGGATATAAGGTGGACTTTGAAGAGCTTGCGGCGTTTATGGCGCGCCGCGCACCGGGACGCAACAGGTATTCAACGCCGCGCCGCGAGGCGGACGAGGTAGAATTCATATCGGGTATAAAGGACGGGTATACTTGCGGTGCACCGATCACGGCGATAATAAAAAATACTAATACAAGACCGACCGATTACGGCGACATACCGGATGTGCCGCGTCCGTCGCATGCAGACTACACGTCATTTGTTAAGTACGGCTCGCATGCGGACTTTTCGGGCGGCGGACACTTCTCGGGAAGACTTACGGCACCGCTTTGCGTTGCCGGTGCGCTTGCAATCGGACTTCTGCGGGAGTGGGGAGTCGAAATTTCGGCACATCCCATCGAGATCGGAGGCGTGTCCGGTTCTGAGGATGAGATGCTGGCTGCGATCGATGCGGCTCGTGCGGCGGGAGATTCGGTCGGCGGAGTAATCGAGTGCATTGCAGACGGCGTTCCGGCAGGTATCGGAGACCCAATATTTGACGGAATGGAAAACCGTATAGCATCTGCAGTGTTCGGTATTCCCGCAGTGCGCGGAATAGAGTTCGGCGCGGGCTTTGCGGCAGCGCGGATGCGCGGAAGTGAGCACAACGACCGATTTGTGACGGACGGCACGTCCGTTCGTACCGAGACTAACCGTCACGGCGGGATACTCGGCGGTATAACGAGCGGTATGCCGTTGTTGTTCCGCGTCGCGATGAAGCCTACACCGTCTATAGCTGCGGAGCAGAGTTCGGTAAGACTTTCTGAAATGACGGCGGAGCGCATCTCAGTCGGAGGACGGCACGATCCGTGCATCGTACTGCGCGCCGTGCCGTGTGTTGAATCGGCATGCGCGATAGCACTTTTAGACGCGTGGCTTGAATCGGATATAAACCGAGAGAGCATTAAATGATCCGGAGGTAGGGACTATGGAGCTTTCAGAACTGAGAAAGAAGATAGACGGAATTGACTCAAAACTCGTTGAGCTGGTATCCGAACGGATGCGCGTCGCGGGAGATATCGCCGCATATAAGCGTGAGCACGCAATGCCCGTTCTTGACGCAAGACGTGAGCGTGAAAAGCTGTCCGAGATCGCAGATGCCTCACCCGATGATTTCAAGGCATATATGCGAGTGCTATACTCACTGATATTTGAACTGAGCCGATCGTATCAGTCGGCACTCGTCTGTACAGAATCTCCGCTGTGGCAGCAGATCACGGCGGCAATCGACGGAACACCGCATCTTTTCCCCGAGACCTGCACCGTCGCCTGCCAGGGCGTAGAGGGAGCAAATTCGACAGCGGCGTGCGAGCGACTTTTTAAGTCGCCGTCGATCATGTATATGAAGAATTTTGAATCGGTGTTTAACGCCGTCGAAAGCGGGCTTTGCCGCTACGGCGTGATCCCGCTCGAAAACTCGACGGCAGGATCGGTCAACAGCGTGTACGACCTTATGATATCTAAGCATTTTAACATAGTGCGCAGTACAAATATAAAGATCGAGCACAATCTTCTCGTAAAACGCGGAACCGAGTTCTCGGAGATCCGTGAGATATTTTCACATCCGCAGGCAATAGGCCAGTGCCAGAGGTTCTTATCGACACTGCCCGGAGTCAAGGTCACGCCTTGCGAAAATACGGCAATGGCAGCCGAACTCGTCTCAAAGTCGGACAGACGCGATATTGCATCGCTTGCCTCATATACCTGTGCCGAGCTGTACGGGCTTGAATGTCTTGTCCGCGGTGTACAGGACAATGACAATAACCATACAAGGTTCATATGCATTTCGCGCGAGCTTGAGATATATCCGGGAGCTGACCGCACGAGCCTTATGATGGTGCTTCCGCATAAGCCCGGAGCACTCTACAAGGTGCTCGCGAGATTCTATGCCCTCGGTATCAATATGCGGAAGCTCGAAAGCCGTCCGATACCGATGCGCGACTTTGAGTTCATGTTCTACTTTGACCTTGAAACTTCGATCTATTCGTCGGAGTTCGTAAGACTGATGTGTGAGCTTGACGGAATATGCGAGGAATTCAGGTATCTCGGCAGCTATACCGAAATATCATGACCGCGCCCGCCGACGTGCGGTTACCTTCGGCAAATGAATTTGAAAGGAATATTTATTCACATGAAGCTTCTCATAATCAACGGACCGAACCTCAATCTTCTCGGTGTGCGCGAGCCCGATATATACGGAAGAGAGACTTACGATGATCTCTGCCGCATGATCACAGATCACGCGCTGCGGCGCGGCGCCGAAGTTGAGATGTTTCAGTCGAACCATGAAGGGGCGATAGTTGACTGCATACAGAGCGCCCTCGGCAAATTTGACGGGATAGTGATAAATCCGGCGGCATATACGCACACGAGCATTGCAATTTTGGATGCTCTGAAGGCGGTTGCAATCCCTGCGATCGAGGTCCACATATCCGATATATCGGATCGGGAGGCGTTCAGACAGGTGTCGTATGCGGGCATGGCGTGCAGAAAGACGTATGCGGGTTTCGGATTTCTCGGGTACACCATGGCGATTGACGAGCTGCTCGGATGCTCCGACGAAGGCTGAAATGTATATTATTTCGTCAGACATTTATTAATAATCTCTCACGACGGACCATGGCCGTGCGAGCTGCGGCGGAATATTTGTTCAAAAATCACATTGACAAGTACGCCGCCGTACAATATAATATCAATGTATATTTATAACAGGGGATTGACAAATTGAAAAACGAAATCATATCCGGCGAAAACGCGGAAAATCAGATCAAGGTCGTGAAGTTCGGCGGAAGCTCGCTCGCCGACGCAGAGCACTTCAAAAAAGTCAAGGCAATAGTCGAATCCGACCCGGCAAGACGGTATGTTGTGCCGTCGGCTCCCGGAAAGCGCTTTTCGGGTGACGACAAGGTTACGGACCTTCTGTACGAATGTTATAATGTGTCAGCGTCCGGCGGAGAGATCGATCCGGTCTTTGACCGCATTATTGAGCGCTATGATGCGATCATAAACGAATTGCGTGTCGATCTCGATCTGTCCGACGAATACCTGCACATAAAGTGGTCGATAAAGCATCATGCGGGACGTGACTATGCGGCAAGCCGCGGTGAATACC
>CAKSEM010000077.1 GCA_934446485.1 uncultured Eubacteriales bacterium
CCCAATCATCGCTGTCGTAGAATGCACCGTCTGCGATGTACGTCACCGTTTCGGGCAGGACGACCTTGCGGACGAAGATATTGGGGTAGCTGTAGCCCTCCTCGTTGTGGAAGCTTTGGATGCCCACGACGGTATAGCCGTCGATGGTCGAGGGGACGGTGACCTCCGCCTCGTAGCCGTAGTAGGCGGTGATCTCAATGGTCGTTGGTGAGACGAATGCGTAGGTAAAGCCGTAGCCCGCCTCGTCGGGCAGCTTTTCGTGACCTGTCTCGCCGGACGCTGCTGTGCCGACCGGCAGGAGACAGATGATGAACGTGAGAGACAGCAGAAACGACATGATCTTCCGTTTCATTTTAGGCTCCATTCTGCCGCCGAAGCGGCGTAAACTGTTGTAAAATTCATCTGTACTTCACACTCTGAAATACAGATACGGAGAGCCGTTTTGATGAGTATTCGCCCCGAAAACAGGCGGACCCGGCTCTCCGCTTTTGTGAATTTGCAGTTACATTATATCATTATCAGAGCTTATCGGATGTGGCGTTTTCCGCAGTGGCATATGCCATATCGGAAAGCACCGCTCGTATGAGCGGTGCTTTCGGTGTGGGCAGCCTCAAAGCTGCGATATTCCGTCCATGACGCGGAAGTACCGTTCTCTCAACGGTATGATCAGCTCGTCGCTTCCGTCGAGCAGTCCGCCGCGCAGCGCTTCAGTCATATCGAACGCTGCCTCGTAAAGTGCTGAAAAGCCGAGATTGAGCGACACACCTTTGAGTGTGTGTGCTGCACGGAATGCTGTATTGGCATCCTTTGCATCGAGTGCGCTGCACAGTCGGTCGTAACTCGGATCAACCGGAAACATCTTCAAAAAGCGCTCGATAGAACTGTCGTTTTTGAAGCGGTGCGATACATCGTTGTAATCGGAGCCTATGTATTCGTAAAATTCCTGCACTGTCATAAATGTTTTCCCTTCTCGGTTGTGTTGCCGTCGGTATATTCTGCTATCTTTCGTATCAGAAGTCTCTGATCGATCGGTTTAGATATGTAGTCGTTCATTCCTGCGTCGAGGCACTCCGCGATGTCCTCTGCAAACAGATTTGCAGTCATCGCAAGTATCGGAACATCCGCGTCCGTGCGGTCCATTCTGCGGATTGCGCGAGTAGCGTCGAGACCGTTCATTCTCGGCATCATGACGTCCAACAGGATGACATCGATTGAACCGGGCTCCGATCTCTCGAATATTGCGACCGCTTCCTCTCCGTTTTCGGCGGTGATGACCTCCGCACCGCTCTCTCTCAGAAAGTATTCGGCGATCTCCGAGTTGAGTCGGTTATCCTCCGCGAGAAGTACGCGAGTTCCGTCGATCCGTACCGTCTCTTCGTCGTCCTCCTTCGGGGATTCGGGTACGCCTATCCCGAACGGCAGAGCAACATCGAATTGCGTGCCCTCGTTTATTCGGCTGTTTACGGAGATCCTGCCGCCCATGCTGTCGACGAGCCGTTTCACGACGGACAGCCCGAGTCCGAGACCTCCGTGGGGATTATTCGGAGTGCTGTCCTCCTGTGCAAACGGTTCAAACATATGCACCTGAAATTCGGAGCTCATTCCGATCCCGGTATCCCGGCAGACTATTCTGATCTCACATCGGTCGCCGTCGTACTGCTCTTCGGTGAATATCATGCTGACGTTACCGCCCTTGCGGTTGTATCTGACGGCGTTAGTGAGCAGGTTCATGATTATTTGCCGCAGGTATGTCGGGTATCCGATGAGGTATTCGTGTGTTACGGATACTACCGGTTTCAGAAGCTCCACGCCGTGAGCCTTTGCCAGAGCGGCAACGACGGAGAAGACCTCACTGATCACGTCGGACAAAAGGAACGGAGTTTCGTCAGCAGGTATTTCGTCCGATGAATCGAGCTTGTTTATCGTGAGTATGTCGTTGAAGATATCGATGAGCAGCTTTGCGGCGGCGCGCACCTGCTCGCGACAGTATGACAGCTTTTTCGTATCCTCCGGCGTGCGGCCGGCAATCTCGACCATTCCGAGGATCACGTTTATCGGGGTGCGTATGTCATGACTCATGCTGTGCAGAAAGTTCGTCTTTGCCGAGCTTGCCTTGGACTCAAGGCGTAATGCATCCTCGAGCCGCCGCTGATATTCGATCTCCGTTCGCTTGTGGTCGTCGATGTTCTGCGTGACGAGTATGAACGAGCGAACGGTGCCGTCCTGAGTCATGCTCTTCGGCGTTATTATATCGCGCAGCCAGACGCCGTCGGTATTCCGATAGACATGCTCGATATATTCATGCCCCGACAGTCGGCTGCTGACCGTTTGAATGTCCGCGAATGCCCGCCATCCGTCCCGACAGTCGGGTGCGACATGTTCGGGGAGACATTCGCTGAGAAGCTGTGAAGCGTCGGAGACATTCGCTGCGTTTTCATAAAGCTCGGATGTGCCCAAGAGCTCAAACGTGTTCTGGGATGCATCGATCAGAATGATAGATATATACATCTTGCTGACGGCACTGACGGTTTCATACTGATAGTTCAGCTCCTCAAGGTGTGCCTGCCGGGTCTTTGAATGCATAACTGCCATGAATAACAGCAGTATGCAGTAGATCAGGAAGGCAGAAAGAGTTGTCAGGTAGCATAAGTTGTATACGTTTGATGCAGGGTACAGTGCATACAGACAGTAGTCGAGGCAGGAAACCTTTCCGCCGTAGTAGGCTTTGCCCTCAGATATTATTCTCGTCAGCTCGGTGCTGCCCTGATTCTTTTCAAGTTCGGCGATGAGCGGGACATCCGATACGGAAAGCCCCTGATGTGATGTGCGGTTTGTGCCGATAACCGTGTCTCCGTCGGTTATGTACAGCGTACCGTCAAGCACGGTCTCATATCCTACGAGAAGCCGTTCAATCGATGAGGTGTACGTTTCGAGAGCGTTGCGGTTCTGGAGTCGGCAGCAGAACACTATTCCGCGGGCATCGCGGCGAGCGACGGAGGTG
This sequence comes from uncultured Eubacteriales bacterium, assembly GCA_934446485.1. Taxonomy (GTDB): domain Bacteria; phylum Bacillota; class Clostridia; order Oscillospirales; family CAG-272; genus RUG11130. The sequence continues at coordinate 3,002 of CAKSEM010000077.1, forward strand.
ATGTCATAAACGTTGCCTCCCCGGGTGATGCGCTCCGAAAAGATCTTCTCAGGGTGATCCATAGTATCGCTTACCGTTTGCAGGTGTATGATACTCTTCCAGTCGGCGTAGGTTGAGTGTTCTTCCGTAAAGCTGTATTCGGGAATGAGCTCGGTATCGGTGATTATGATAGCGGAGAGACGCTGATTTTCAGCGTATTCGCGAAGGCATTCATCGCTGTGCTTATCAGGATACGCACCGAAATTGCGGCTGATCTCATCCGCTTGCTCCGTCAGTCTGAACAGACTTTTGACCTTGTCGGAGATGATAATGTCCTCATAGCTTATGCACTGCTGCTTCATGTAGTTTATCGAACGTGAGTAGGCGGCGTCCGTGTTGCTGCGTCCTATCCATGCGCCGATGACCGCCGCAGTCACGATGAGCACTGCACCGATCGATATGAGAATTGAGTAGAATGTGAATTCGGACAGAGCAACATGCTTTTTATTATTCATCGGCGCTGCTCCTTACGAGAAGTTTTTCCGGATCAAGCCCGTAGCGCGTCAGTATTTCTGCCGTCGTTCCGTCGATGCGAAAGTCCTCCAGCACCGCTGAAAAATCTGCGGCGAGTCCGTCTCCGCGGTCGCGGTCAAACGCGACGCCGAGCCCCGTTTCGGCAATATATTCGTCAAGCATACGGTAGTCTGTTTCGCGTCTATCCATATACAGTCTGAATGAGATCTCGTGTCCGGCTATCGCATCTACGTAGCCCTTTCTGAATGCGGCAAATACCTCCTCTACGGATGAGAAGCTGTATATGTTTTTTACCGAATCGACGCCTTCTATCGAGTGGTTGAGCAGCAATTCCTCCGGCTTTGATGTCGCCTGAACGGCGATCCTCCGTCCGTTCAGGTCACTCAGCGTGCGAATGTCGGAATCCGTATGCACGAGCACAATCTGTCTGCTGTACATATACGGCCCTGCCCACGCATAACGGTCTTCGCGCCCGCTCATAGAATAGCTTCCCCAGAGGCAGTCCACCGTTCCGTTTTGAAGGTATATGTCCTTTTCCTCCCACGGCAGCTGCATGAAACGCGGTTCATATCCGAGCCGTCGGCATACCGCACGCGCAAGCTCAACATCGATGCCGGTGTAGTCGCCGTCGTTGTCGAGGTAGAAGTACGGCTCGTATATGTCGCTTCCTATCACAATTTGCGGAAGCTGTGCCGTGTCAGTATTATCATTGCTGCGTTTGCAGCTGCAGAGTGCTGTACACGCGCATAGTGCGATGATCGCACAGAGAATGCGGAATGGGCGCAGCCTGCGTATCGGGCTCTTCGCTCTTCGTTTATAATCCATGTGGATTCATACCTCCGAGGGGATGTTGCCATGCCCGCTGTATTCTGAACCGTAGATGCCGGAGTCGAGTGCGTCCCATATCTCGTTGCAGCATTCGATCAGGAGCGGGTTGAACATGCCGCAACTGCCGTCTCTGATCATATTTCTTGCGTCTTCCGTGGAGTACGCCTTTTTATAAGTGCGTTCGCTCATGAGAGCGTCGTAAACATCGGCAAGCGAGACTACCTGTGCCGCGATCGGAATATCGTCGCCGGAGAGTCCGTCCGGATAACCTTTGCCGTCCCAGCGCTCGTGGTGCCAGCGGCATATTTCGGCAGCCGTTCTGAGGAGCGGCTCGTCGCCGTATACATCGAGCCCACGCAGCATATTTTCACCGATTACGGTGTGTGTCTTCATTACGGCGAATTCCTCTTCGGTGAGAGAACCGACTTTGTTTAGGATTCGGTCGTCAATTCCCATCTTGCCTATGTCGTGAAGAGATGCCGCAAGAGAGATCTTCGCACAGTCGTCGGAGGTCAGGTGGTATTTGTCAGTTTTTCGGCAAAGCTGGTCAAGAATGAGTGATGTAATGCAGCGGATGTGCTGCATATGAGATTCACTTTCGCCGTTTCTCAATCCGACGATACGTCCCATGATATCGATCAACATGCGGTCTTCGCGGTCGCGTTCACGATCCTTCTGCGAGAGCAAGGATATGAGGCGGCGCTGCTTTGAATACAGGAGCATCGTATTAACGACGCGTTGGCGGACGATCTTCGAGTCGAACGGGCGGCTTATGTAGTCCGTTACACCGAGCTCAAATGCACGGCGGATATTTTCAATAGAGTTGTCGGCGCTTATTATGACGACGGGAATATCGTCAATTATGTGATCGCGGTTCATTTCGGTCAGAACATCAAACCCGTCCTTGCTCGGCATGATGACATCGAGGAGGACCAGCGATATACCTGTGCCGTACTGGCGCAGGAGAGCTATTCCTTCATTTCCGTCGGATGCCTCAAGGATGGAGAAGTCGTCCCTCAGAATATCTGAAAGAATAGCGCGGTTGAGTTCGGAGTCGTCAACGATGAGAATCTGCTGCTTCGGTTCGTCATCTTTCATTTCAGCTGCAGTGCTGTCGGATCCGCCTTTTCGCTCGATTACGGTCATGTTTTTGCTTTTCTTGGCGCGGTACATATATCGGTCGGCGCGAAACACGGCTTCGGCGATACTTTCTCCGTGAGATATGACGGCTCCGATGCTGACGGTCAGTGAATGTCTGCCGAGCTCAGGGATACGCATTTCGCGGACGCGAATGCGTATCCGCTCCAGCAGTGAATAGAGTTTGTCCTCGTCTGCAATGTCAGGCAGAACGATAAGAAACTCATCACCGCCGTAGCGTACCAGGCGATTTGTATCGCCGATGCAGCTTACAATTTTATCGGATAAGGCGATGAGTGCCCTGTCGCCCGCACCGTGTCCGAGGGTGTCGTTGCACAGCTTGAAGTCGTCGATGTCGATCACGGCGACGCTGCCGGTGAGCGGGGCATTCTTCATCTTGACTTCGTAGAAGTTGCGGTTATATGCACCGGTCAGTCGGTCGCGGAAGCCCTCACGGCTAAGATCGTCTATGACGTTTTCGTATCGGCGGACGATGCCGTTGATGTCGAGCACCGACAGGGTGATGAACTGCTCGGTATTGTCAAAATATGAGTAGGTCAGCCGTTTGTAGGACAGGATGCCTCCGTCGCTTTTGCAGGTCACGAATACGGTGTATTCCGACTCGCCCGCAAGAGAACGTCTGACTGCGTCGAGGCTGAGTGAGCGGAACAGCTCCTCAGGGTCGCATTCTGCGGCAAGCTCATCAACGAGCTCGCGGACGCGGTCATGATAATTTCGCGGATCTGTCGTGGTAAAATTCGGCGAGTTTGAATAGTTGATAATATACGTGCCGTTTGTGATATCTATGATGATTATGCGGTCGAACGAGCGGTTCAGTGAACTTACCAGTGCATGAGCGTTGATTTCGTCGGATATGTCGCGTCCTGTGATGATGAGCTGTCGATCTGAGATAGCCTCAATGTGAAGGCTGTACCATATATGCTCCTGTGCATGATAGTGAAAGCGCAGCTTCAGATCCTGACTTTCGGCGCCGTTTTTCAGAAACTTTTCAAAATAATTGCGGCTCAGGAGATATCCCCATGGCTGGTCTTCCTCTATGACTGTGCAGCGTTCGCGAAACATTGAGAGCAGCTCGGATGCGGTGCGCCAGCTCCCGCACAGTTCCGGCAGCAGCTTGCCGTAATGTATATATATCATATCCCGTTCGCAGTCATATTCCCAGACCGTATCGCAGTAGTGCCCGAGCACGGAAAATAGTGAGTGCCCGTTGTTCATAGTATCACCGCCCGATAAGTATTCGCATATGCATTATGATGATTATAGCACATCGATGCGGCGTTGTCAAAGAATATCGAAAATTGCGGCTGTGCGCCTATTTGGCATGTTGGTCTAAACAGTACACGGCGTCCTATACTTTAATTCCGC
>CAKSEM010000078.1 GCA_934446485.1 uncultured Eubacteriales bacterium
TCAGTGTAGGTGAATTCATCGTGATATAGAGGCTCGTACCGTGACGGATTCTTGACAATCCCGGCAAGTGCCGCACATTCGACGAGCGAAAGCTCGGAGACATCCTTTCCGAAATATGTGCTTGCTGCAGTGCGAACTCCGTAGCAGTTGTTTCCGAGATATACTATATTGAGGTACATCTCGAGAATCTCTTCCTTGCTCATTCGCTTTTCCAGATTGAGAGCGCGGAATATCTCCTCAACCTTGCGCTGAATCGTGACCTCATCATCGCCGGTCAGATTTTTAACAAGCTGCTGCGTGATCGTCGATGCTCCGCGAACCTCTTCAAAGCCGACAAAATAGTTGACTATCGCCTTTGAAGTGCCGAGCCAGTCAACTCCGTTATGCTTCAGAAATCTGTGATCCTCGATAGCAATAAATGCATTGATAAGATTCTTCGGCATAGAGCTGTAATCTGCCCAAAGGCTGTTAACCGAGCCGTACAGGCGCTCGTCCTCAAGTTCAACCGCCGTTCCCTGTCTGAGCTGGCGATCTTCGATCGTATCGTATTTCATGTAATAGATACGTGTCGTCGTATCCTGTGACGCCGATACAAGCATCGATGAATCGATCTCAAGATCAAGATTATTCTTTATATATACGGCAAAGACCGTACCAATTATAACGCCGCAGATCATGCCGATCAGAAGGAGCGTCAGCACAATATTTACAACGTAGGACAGTACCCTGAGTGCTATCTTCCCCGCGCGCCGAAAGCCTCCGGCGGGAACCGGATTGCCGCCCTGCTCAGGCTGCGTCGGTTTTTTTCTGTTCTTATCCGTCATCAATTGGCATTCCTTTCTCATTGTACAGTTCGACACGCCGCCGAATTTCGGAGGACGCTGCACAGAACCATTGTATTCCACACATTTTAACTTAGTATTAACACATGCAAAATTGTCCCGAAAATTATTGCCTATTTTAGTACCACATTTTTGCGTCCGATGATGTGAATCAGCTCATTTACGAGAAAATCGTCAACTGCACAGGAGAGTCTCATCTCCCGTTTGGTCGCCGGATCAAAGATGACTGTGCGCACCCCGCCCTCAAATATTTGAAGAAAGCTTGTAACTCGCGAGAGAAGACGTGCGTCTTCACTCGACACCCGCACATACAGCGTCCTTGGTTTTGCTGTGCCGGGTTGTGTAATAGACGAGCCCACAGTATTATCGGATGCGGTATCCGACGGCATATCCGGCGGAAGCTCTTCATCCGGCTGCAAAACCTCAGCGGACTCAAGGATGATCTTGACCTCGCCCTCGTCCTTCAAGGATATGCTTCCGAAAACCGAAACAACGGCATTAGGCATCAGAAGATAGCCGTACTGCTCGGCAGCCTTCGAAAAGCAGATCAGCTCAATTTCGCCGGTCCTGTCTTCAATCGTTATGAACAGAAGGCGACCGCCCGAACGCGTATTTTTTTGAACGCGATTTGTGACTGCGCCGCAAATGTGTACACGGGAGCGATCTCCGAGTTCAGGTGACGCGGAAGAATCCGGTTGTTCCGAGACAGCTTCCTTTATTGAAGCGACAGTGAGCATGCCCTGCGCATCCGTTGATCTCCGGTAATCGTCAAGTATGTGTCCCGAAAGGTATACGCCGGAGCTTTCTCGTTCAAGACGCAGCCGCTCACGCGATGTGAATTCGGGTATATCCGGAAATTTGGTATGGTGCTCGGCTTCGGGCATCGATGCACCGGCGCTTTGAAACATATCAAACTGTTCTTCGTTTGCTCCGCGAGGGTCGCTGTCCATAACGGATTCGTAAACAGCCAGCATCTGACTTCGTTTAGCTCCGAGCGAATCCATTGACCCCGACTTTATAAGCGATTCAAGCTGACGCCTGTTCATATCGTGATGTCGCATACGCGTGACAAAGTCGTCAAAGTCATCAAATGCACCGAGCTTTTCACGTTCATCCACGAGCGTGTCGATAAACTGCACACCGACATTTTTCAGTGCAAGTAAGCCGTAGCGTACGTCCGTCCCCTCAACGCTGAAATCACGGCGGCTGCGGTTTACATCCGGTGGAAGGATCCTGACACCGATCCTGTGGCATTCGGCGGTATATTCGGCTATTTTGTCGGCAGAGCCGAAGACTGAGGTAAGAAGCGCTGCGTAGTATTCGCTCGGATAATGAGCTTTGAGATATGCAGTACGGAATGAAAGAACGGCATATGCCGCAGCGTGGGACTTGTTAAATGCGTAATTTGCAAAGCTGACTATCTCATCAAAGAGCGCCGATGCCAGGTCCCGCGGGGTACCGCGCTCTTCAGCTCCGTCAATAAAAGAGTCTCGCTCGCATTCCAGAACCTCTGATTTCTTTTTTGATATTGCGCGGCGAACGATATCTGCATGACCGAACGAATATCCCGCAACGGTGCGGAATATCTGCATTACCTGCTCCTGATAGACGATACATCCGTAGGTACTGTCGAGTATCGGAGCTAATTCGGGTATATCGTAAGCTACCTTTCCGCCGTCGGCGCGCGCCTTGACATATCTCGGGATGGAGTCCATCGGTCCCGGACGATATAGTGCAATTGCGGCTATAATATCATCGATAGATCGCGGTTTAAGCTGCATCAGCATCTGACGCATACCGCGCGACTCAAGCTGAAACACTCCGTCAGTGCGCCCCTCCGAAATAAGCCTGTAGGTATCTATGTCCGAAATGTCGACCGAGGAGAGATCGAAGCCGGGATCACGTTCACGTACGGCGCGTTCCGCATGATCGATTATTGTGAGATATCTGAGCGCCAGAAAATCGAACTTCAAAAGTCCGAGCTCAGCTATAGTGTCCATTCCGTATTGCGTTACGACCGCTCCGCCAGATGTTGCTATCGGTACATATGATGTGATAGGCCGATCGGTTATAACGACCCCGGCTGCGTGCGTCGATGAGTGTCGCGGCATCCCCTCAAGACTTGCGGCGACATCTATGAGATGATGTACGGCACTGTTGGAGTTATACATCTGAGAGAGTTCCCGCCGCTCATCCATAGCGCGTTTCAAAGTCATTCCGGGAGACTGAGGAATGAGCTTTGCAACACGGTCTACATCGGCATACGGCATACCGAGTGCGCGGCCTACATCGCGCACAGCCGCGCGTGCCGCAAGCGTACCGAACGTAATTATCTGAACAGCGTGATCTTCTCCGTACTTTTCCTTAACGTATGCGATAACCTCATCTCGGCGGTCATAGCAAAAATCTATATCAAAGTCCGGCATACTGACCCGCTCTGGATTCAAAAAGCGTTCAAACAGTAGGTCGAAGCGCAGCGGATCTATGTCTGTGATGCCGATAAGGTAAGCAACGAGACTTCCTGCGCCCGATCCGCGTCCCGGGCCGACCGGTAGTCCGTGTGATTTGGCGTAATTGACGAAATCCCAAACGATAAGATAATATTCGGGATATCCCATTTTCTGTATAACGGACAGTTCATAGTCGATCCGTTCACGATAGTCGGCCTCGCTTCTGTCAGCGGAATATGTTATGTGCCTGTCGCGGATTCGCTTTTTAAGTCCCATTTCGGTCAGCCTGCGGAGAAAGGCGGACGGAGCTTCTCCTGATTCGGGGCGATATGCCGGCAAATGCGTATGTCCGAATTCAAAATCAAATGTACAGGACTCGGCTATTTTCACTGAGTTTTCTATGGCGCCCGGGTAATCGGCGAACAGCGCCGACATCTCCTCTGTACTCTTATAGTAAAACTCATCCGTTTCAAAACCGACAGGTCTGCCGTCGGTTATTACGTTGTTCGTCTGTATACACAGGAGGGTTGCCTGCGATTCGGCATCCGAACGTTTGAGATAGTGAATATCGTTCGTCGCCACCATCGGGATTCCGGTGGACTCGGATATTGAACGTATGCCCTCATTAACGACACGCTGATCGGCTATACCGTGATCCTGAAGCTCAAGATAGTAGTTTCCGCGCCCAAAGAGCCCATCCATCATCAGGGCGTGCTCGCGTGCGCTGTCGTAATCTCCGGCAACGATTGCGCGCGGGATAAATCCGGCAAGGCACGCCGAAAGGGCTATCAGGCCGTCCGTGTGCTCACGGAGAAGATCGAGATCTATACGTGGTTTGGAATAGAACCCGTCCGTAAAAGCGTGCGATGTCAAAACTGTCAAATTCCGATAACCTGTCTCGTTTTTGACCAGAAGGATCAGATGGTAGCTCGGAAGGTCGAGATACCTGTCACGGTCATTCATCGTGCGTCTCGCAACGTAGACCTCGCAGCCGATGATCGGCTTAATAGCTGCCTCTTTGCACGCCTTGTAAAATTCGACTGCGCCGTACATGACCCCGTGATCGGTAATAGCAACGGCGCTGTGTCCTGCAGCCTTTGCCGCTGCGGGGATTTCCGATATGCGGCAAGCGCCGTCAAGCAGACTGTATTCACTGTGAAGATGAAGATGGACAAAATCGCTTGCCACGGGAGTCACTCCCCTTTCACTTTGAACTTGCGCTCATGTCGTCGGATTCGACATCTGAAGAGTTGCGCACTTCATCGGCGGCTGCGAGCAGACGCTCAAGTCTGTGCTTCATACCGGATTTTGTAATCGGCGGACAGCAGCGCCCCGCAAGCTCACCGAGAGAAGCCTGTGTGTACGTTCGTCTGAGCTCCGCAGCCTCGCGCAGCTCCTCGGGTAAAGCTGCCATAGCACCCGAGGACTCAAGAAACTCTATCGCATCGATATACTTATGTGATGCCGAAAGTGCCTTTCCGATGTTCGCCGTGTCGCAGTTGACCAGACGGTTTACATTGTTCCTTACATCCTTAACTATACGGCTGTTCATGATATTGAACGCCGCCGACACGGCACCGATATATGCCAAAATATCACCTATAGTTTCGCTGTTTTTATAATACAGGATACATCTGCCGCGCCGCTGCGTGCTGCCGGGAGCAAAGCCGGCATCCGTCAGAACCGAAGCGACGAGCTCTGCCTCGGTGGGGTCTGTGAAAGAAAAGTCAAGGTGATATTCTTTTGCGGGATCGGTAACGCTGCCGCAAAAGACAAATGCAGCGCGCAGAAATTCGGCTCTGCATGAGTCACATCTGAAACCGTCTATGACCTTTGAAACACCGCTGCCCGAATTGAATGCTTCCATTGTATCTCTGTAAGTTCTGCGGCAGCAACCGCGTTTAGGTACTCTTGCCGTAAGGGTGGCCTTTACCACCGAGCAGAATGATCCGTTATCTGCCATATTCACCGCATTCCAACCCTCCGTCGTGTCCGACGAAGATAACCTCAGTTTCAATAATTATATCGTATTTTTCGTGCAGCTTATTCTTAATTATACCGATCAGTGACAAAACGTCGGCAGCCGTCGCGCCGCCGCGGTTTATAATGAACCCGGCATGCTTCTCCGAAACCTCCGCTCCGCCGACTGAATACCCCTTGAGTCCCGCCTCATCTATCATTTGTGCCGTATACCTGCCCGGATAGCGCTTAAACGTGCTGCCGGCGCTCGGGTAATCGAGCGGTTGGCGCTCGGCGCGACGCCTGCGGTACTCATTCATCTTTTCTGCAATTACAGCGTATTCACCGCGGGCAAGCTTCATTTTGCATGACAGTATCACATATCCGGACGTACGGAATACGCTCTCGCGATATCCGAATGTATGTTCATCTCCCGTAACAGTAACGATCGTGCCTGAGACAGGATCAAGGCAGCGCGTCTCGGTCACTATATCCGCCATCTCCGTTCCGTACGCACCGGCATTCATGTACACAGCACCACCGACAGTTCCCGGTATCCCGAACAGAGCTTCCATGCCTGAGAGTCCGGCGTCGCGTGCAGCTGCAGCGCAGTTTGAGAGCATTGCACCGCAACCTGCGTTAATGTATTCACCGTCTATTTCGATGTCGCGCATCCTCTCGGTCGATATGATAACGCCGTCAAAGCCTGCATCGTCGTATAGGACATTGCTGCCGTGACCTGCAATAAAGTATCGTACACCGCAGCTTCGCGCCCGTTCTAACGTAAACACGAGAGCTTCGTCAGTTGACGGAGCTGCAAACAGCCGTGCAGCACCGCCTATTCTGAATGTAGAATGATGAGAGAGAGGTTCGTCCGATAGGAGCACTACAGAATCCTCTCCGGTCCTCCCGGCATTGTATCCGGACACCGTTTTTTCAAAGCATCTGAGATTATCACACATAACGCATAAGCTCCGATCAATTATCAGCGAAATATCGCGGCAGCTCCGACAGCGACGCGACAGTGGCAGTTACGCAGCGACCGGACGTGCCTTTGCGCTTCGGATCATAATATATACAGTCTATGCCGCTCTGTATCGCGCCGTCAATATCTGACGTGAGCGAATCACCAATGACGATATAAGAAGTTCTGTCAGAATCACCGATAGCATCTACAACATAATCGAAAAATCTCCCGTCGGGTTTGTCGAATCCGACCTCTTCCGAAATGAACATCCGTTTAACACACGCATTGAGCGGTGAAGCTTTAAGCCTTGCACTTTGCACATCTGTCAGACCATTTGTCACGATATAGATCGGATAACGCTTCGAGAGCTCTGTCACAACGTCGAGCGCACCGTCGATAAGATCGGTTCCGCGCGACAGATTCTTCGGGTACTCAGCGGTTATACGTTTCAGGAGCGCCTCGTTATGCGGGATGCCGAGCGCGGAAAGATGGCGTCTGAAACGCTCGGTTTTCAGCTCCGATTTAGTTATTTCTCCACGCTCAAGCATATGCCAGACCTCACGGTTAATCTCATGATACGCGGGATAGGTCGCTTCGGTA
>CAKSEM010000079.1 GCA_934446485.1 uncultured Eubacteriales bacterium
GGACAGCTGCGATTCCCACACATATGAGTGACGCATAGTCCTTTCGCGCACGCCGAGAGATGATCAGCAGGCGGATGATGAGCACGGTCATAAGCGCGATGTAGGTAAAGGTTCCGAAAAATCCGAGCTTTTCAGCAAGTACGCAGAACAGAAAATCGGAGTGTCCTGCGGGAACTTTGGCAAATTGTGTACCGCCGGTCAGCCCCGCACCGCGGAAACCACCGGCTATGATCGCCTTTTTGCTCATCAGCGCCTGGTATCCGTAATCTTCCGGATCAATGTCGGGGTTGAAGCCTGCCATAATTCGGAGACGTTGATAGACTGCCATTTTCTCCCACAGAAAAGGGGCGGCAATGATTATCAGAAGTCCCGCGGCGGCAAAATACCACAGCGACAGACCGCCCATAAAGAGTATGACTGCGGTTACAAATACGTATATGAGTACCGTTCCGAGATCCTTTGTGAGCATGACGAGGCCTATTATTACTCCTGCATGCAGTGCGAGCTTAACAACATTTTTTATGCTGTTGATATTGTCGCGGACGCGGTCAACGTGTCGGCTGAATGTTATGATGTAAAATACTTTTACGAATTCCGCCGGCTGAATATTAAATGGGATGCCGGGAATCTTGATCCAGTTATTGTTCGTTTCGCTTGAGCTGCCGAGGTTGACAACGATGACAAGTATAATCATCGCAACGGAAACCGCAAAAAACAGCAGCTCGAACTTAGAGCAAATGGCATCATAATCGACTGAAGCTATCGCAATCATTATTATGATACCGAGCCCGGCGGCAATGCACTGTACCATGACTTTCTGCTCTCCGCCTTTGAATACGTTCCTGCCGCCCCAGAGCACAAGTATACTGAGAAGCGTCATGGATACCGACGTGATTAAAACCGTAAGATCCATGCGCCCCAGCTTTTCGCGGAGCGATGTTGAAAACTCCTTCAAAAACGATGTCACCTCCTATCGAGAGAATATGTATGTGTCACGCGCGGCGTAGTTTTGCGTAGGTTGCCATAAGTTTTTTTGTGCCGCACGACTCAAACACGACCTCATAGAGCGTGTCACCGCCCATCGGACGTACCGACAGTATGACGCCGTCTCCGAACGCCGGATGTACTACAGAGTCTCCTGCCTTGAACAGCTCGGCGGGAGCCGTCTGAGCTTTTTTTGCCTGTGTCGGTATGCGTGAAAGAGGTGATGTCGACGAGCGCGGTACGGTGCCGAACGTTCCGCTTTTGTTCACGGCTGCAGAGGCCGAAGAGTATGTGCGCCGCGGCAGTTCTTCACGTTTGACAAGCGATTCCGGAATTTCTGCGGCAAATCGGGACAGAGGATTAAACTGTGTTCGCCCGTTCATCATACGGTCATTTACGTGTGTGATTATCAGACAGCGTTTTGCGCGCGTGATTGCAACATAAGCGAGTCTGCGCTCTTCCTCGACCTCAGAAGGAGTGTTCACCGTCATATAGCTCGGAAAGATGTTCTCCTCCATTCCCGGCAGGAATACAACGGGAAACTCAAGCCCTTTGGCACTGTGTATGGTCATAAGAACTACTGCGTCGGCATCTTCATCGTATCGGTCAACATCGGATACGAGCGCGACCTCTTCGAGAAATTCGAGGAGCGACGGTTCATCTGCGGTGTTTTCATATTGAGCTGCAGTAGAAATAAGCTCTTCGAGGTTGCTTCTGCGTTCATCCCTCTCGTGCTGCTCCTTGATCTCATCGATCATCTTTCCATAGCCCGTCAGTTCTATCACACGTCGTATAAGTTCTGACACCGGCATCAGCGCAGCATCCTCTCTGAGCGTATCAATGAGATACGAGAAGTCGCGCATCGAATTTGCTGCCGAGGTCGATATTGCAGTGTACTGCTTGGCATTTTTCATGAATTCAAGCATCGGATACCCCGTTTGATATGCCAGCGCTTCGGCGACCGAAAACGATTTATCGCCGATTCCGCGGCGCGGGTTATTAATTATTCTGGCAAGGCGCACACCGTCTAGGGGATTGTTGATAACCTGCAGATATGATACGATATCCTTAACCTCGGCGCGATCAAAGAATCGGAGACCGCCGAGCATACGGTAGGGGATACCGCTTTTTGCAAACGCCTGCTCTATATTGCGGGACTGGGCATTCATTCTGTAAAGCACTGCGAAGTCGCGGAAATGTGCACGTCCGTCACGGACACGCGAAGTAATCTCGTCGGAAATATACCGCGCCTCGTCGTTTTGTGTACCGAGATTTTTAATTACTATCGGTTCGCCGCGCTCGCCGCTCGTCCACAGTGTTTTGCCCAGGCGTCCGCTGTTGTTTGCGATCACATGGTTTGCCGCTTCAAGTATGGTTGAGGTTGAACGGTAATTCTCCTCAAGCTTTATCGTGCGGGTGTTCTCGTAGTTTTTATCAAATGTCAGAATATTTTCAATGACCGCGCCTCGGAATTTGTATATGCTTTGGTCATCGTCACCGACTACCATTATGTTACGGTAGTAATCAGAGAGAATAAGTGTCAGCTTGAGCTGTGCGTAGTTGGTATCCTGATATTCGTCAACACATATATATCGGTACGTGTGTTGTAGTCGCTCGCGCACTTCGGGCTGAGTTTCAAGCAGTTCGACACAGCGCATTATTATGTCGTCAAAATCAAGAAGATTTTGGCTTTTAAGTCGCTTTGCGTAGAGCCTATACACCTCCGCTATCTGTCGCAGCTTTATGTCAGTGCCTGCCTCACGCAGATAATCCTCGGGAGACATCAGTCGATCCTTCGCACGGCTGATGGCATTTTGTGCTGCTTTGACCTGCAGTTGATTTTCGGAAATGTTCAGACGCTTCATACATTCGGTGAGCTCACGCTTTGAATCGGTCGTGTCGCAGATCCCGAAACTGCGGTCGTATCCGATGAGATCGCCGTACCGTCTGAGGATCCTGACGCAGATGGAATGGAACGTACCCGTGCGAATTTCACGTGCCTCATCACTCTCTTCACCGAACACCGAAGATATGCGCTCACGGATCTCGCCGGCTGCCTTATTCGTAAAAGTAATTCCCATGACCGACCACGCGGGGGCAGGGGAGTCGGCAAATCTGAGCAGATACTCGCCAAGCTCATCATGCGGCATTGAGAGAGCTTCTCTCATGCCTTCAACATCGCTCTCCGTGATGTTTTCGGGAACGCTGACTGAATTATACGCGTTCCCGTAACGTATGATATGCGCTATTCGGTTGACGAGCACGGTCGTCTTTCCGCTGCCGGCCCCGGCAAGAATAAGGAGAGGGCCGTTTATTGTATATACCGCTTCGCGCTGGCGCTCGTTCAGACGTTCGTAGTACTTGTCGAAAAGCTGTTTTTTCAAAGATATGTATGTGTCATTTATCCCCATCAGATCGTTTGACTCCGTATATAGTTAGATACATATATTCTACCATTTTTCATTCTCATTTTCAAGGCATTGCAAGCCTTAAATATATCAAATAAAATAATTCTTCGGCGGACAACTCTGATTTCGGCAATGGATATTGACATATCGGGAATAAAATGATACCATATATTATACAAAAAGCGAAGTGCCAACGAAACGGAGATACATAGATGAAAAAACACCTGTACACCGCTATTTTGATAATTGTCGCCGTTGCCGTCACTGCTTGTCCTATTATGGCAGCGGGTGATTTTATAATAAACGACGGCGTTCTCACCGAATATACAGGAACTGCGCCCGTTGTGACCGTTCCCGACGGTGTGGAGAGGATCGCTTCCGGCGCTTTTGCAAACAGCACGGATCTTTTACGTGTTACGATTCAGTCGCGGACCTGTACATTTGATACAGGTGCAATACCGAGCGGTGTTACCGTCCGCGCTTATGCAGGGTCGGCTGCCGAAATCGCAGCATTGCGCGACGGTCTTCCGTTCAGTGCAATTGAGGAGAAAAAATACACACTGACCGTCAATTTTCTGTATTCCGACGGAAGTACGGCTCACGAATCGGCAACGGGCGAGTACGCTTCGGGTGAAAGCTACAGTGTAAGTGTGCCGTCGATCGCAGGATTTACCCCGGATCGCGATACGGTTGCGGGTACTATGGGCTCCGGCGACGTTACCGTGAATGTTTACTATTCTCAGAATGTTGCCGACGGATGGAAATTTGAAAACGGTCGCATTAGGTACTACCTGCGTGATTCGTACATTGCAGGTACATCACGGAACATTGACGGCAACAATTATTCCTTTGACTCAAACGGTTATCTTTCAAATTCCGGCTTCACCGTGATCGGCTCAAATACCTACTACCTTGACTCCGGTGTTTGTGCCTCCGGCTACAGGATGATAGACGGCGGCATATACTGCTTCGCGACGAATGGTACAATGTTTGCGGGAACATCACACGACGGATATGAGTTCGATATAAACGGACGCCTTATCGGCGACAATATCATGGTAACTATCTCCGGAAAGACGTACTACATGGTCAATAACACCCTGATGTCAGGCTTCGTGTCGATCGGAAATCAAATTTACTATTTTGATTCTGATCTTTCCATGGTCAAAGGCACGTCCGGCAGCGGATACAGTTTTGATTCCGAGGGCAGGCTTATTTCGGGAATTACCGCATCTGAGCTTGATGTCTCACCAATATCAGCCGTATCCGCGGACGGCAGCGAAAAACGCCCGCAGGTCACAGTGAAATTCAAGGGTATCACGCTTACGGAAAACGTACACTATACCCTGAAATATTCCGATAACGTCGAACCCGGCGAAGGAAAGATTGAAATTATCGGTATGGGGCCGGTATCAGGGAGTTCAGAATATACATTTCAGATACTCGGCGCCGGCACATTTACGCTGACGATAAAGTATGTAAACACGATGGGGATGAGTGTTGCGCCGATATATACGACCCAGGTTGAGCCTGGATCGGAATTCAGTGTTCCGTCGCCCGAGGTTGATGGCTATACACCCGATCAGAAGACCGCGAGCGGAACTATGGGAAATTCCGACATGACAATTACTATTACATATTCAAAAGTATCCGGGAACAACGCTTCTGAGGAGAGCGGTACGGGTGTCGAAACTTCCGCTCCCGAAACATCAGCGGCTCAAAACAGTTCGGATGAATCGGTCGGAAATGTTAAGTATAATTATTCACTGCTACTGAAGGTTATTGCCGGTGCTACGATCCTCGCGGGAGGAGCCATAGTCGTAATAATTAATTGGGATCTTATAAAGAAATGGATAGATCGCAAAATTGCGAAGATCAAGGCGAAGAAGGGCGGCAAAGCTGACGCTGACGCAGATTCTTCCGATGCTGATGAACAAACAGATATAGATGAAACACCCGACAGCTACATCGACGAGGGCGCTGATTTCGGCGAGGGAGATTCTGTTGCTCCGCGCGGTGATGTATGGGACGACTGTAAGAGCGCTCTTGATAACACTTCAGAAGCAAAAGTGCGCGACGCAGCATTTGACCGTGATTTTTGGAATGATGATGACTTTTCGGACGACGACGGTGCAGAGGCATATGAAGATGACTGCAATGTACCGGAAAGTGATTATTATGACGAAGATGATGACTGATCCGACATAACCGAGAACGGCAAAGAGAACAGCACTGCTATAGGCAGTGCTGTTCATTCTATATGATCAGAAAATGCGTCATCGGTTCTCTTAAGACGCTTTCTTTGCTTGATACAAAAATGCGGCAACCGAAAACTTTCGATTGCCGCATTTCGTTGAAGCAATATCGGCTCATGTAACTGATGATATCACTTTATATAAGCTTAAGTGTAACTCCGCAAGGGATACTCATGCGCTGCGACTCTGCGTGTATAACCGTTCCGTCTGGCAGTGCAAAGTCAGCTGACCGCTGAGTGTCCGGCAGTTCGATATCTGCATTCTTTGCTGTTGCTGAATTTACGGTCAATTCAACTATGCGCCCATAGCGCCACTTTGCATCGACCGTATATCCTCCGCGAGCACAGAGTCCGGTGAACTGTCCGTCTTCCAGTTCGTGTGAAATTGCAGGAAGCAGTGATATCATGCCCTCGTGGCTTTGCATGACCATTTCGGCAATCGCTGCAGCACCGCCGAAATTGCCGTCGATCTGGAACGGCGGATGACGGTCAAATAAGTTGTGCATCGTCGATTTAGTAAAGAGCGCGCGCAGGTTATCGTATGCGTTATTACCTTCACGAAGACGAGCAAAAAGGTTGATGAGCCATGCACGACTCCAGCCTGTGTGGCCGCCGCCGGACGAGAGGCGTCTTTCAAGTGTAACGCGGATAGCCTTATAGTATTCGGGGGTGCCGCGCGTAATCTGAGCAGCCGGATAGAGACCGAATGCATGGGAAATATGTCTATGACCGGGTTCGAGTTCTTCGTAATCCTCGATCCATTCCTGAAGCTGACCGTGCTGCCCGACCTGAAGAGGCGGCATCTTGCTGCGTATCTCACGTGCACGCGCACCGCTTTCATCGGATATATGAAGGATGTCCTCGGTATCGGCATAGAAATCAAGGAGGCCCCCGATGATTTCGATATCCATCGTCGGAGATATAGCAAGGAACATTTCCTCCTTTTTGCCGTTTACATCTACAAGATAACGATTCTCGGGTGATGTGGACGGTCCGGACAGTATTCTGCCGTTGGGAGACTCAAACATTGTGTCCATGAAGAACAGGGCACAGTCGCGGATGAACTCATAAGCGGTGTTCTTCAGAAAGTCGCAATCGAGAGTGTACAGATAATGCTCCCACATATGGTATGCGAGC
>CAKSEM010000080.1 GCA_934446485.1 uncultured Eubacteriales bacterium
ATGTGTCAGGGACCTAAAGATATCCCGGAAACGGTGTCCCAAGCCGGCGCTGCAGCGTCAAAGGTCATTGGCCTTCTGTCAAAGGATAAGCTGACGGGAAATCCGTGCGTTGCTCACTCCGATGAGATGATGTGCAACGGATGCTCCACATGTGAGAAGGTCTGCCCGTACGGTGCAATAACTTACGTAGACCGTGAGTTCAGAATGCCCGATCGGACGACGAAGGTTCGCCGTGTGGCACAGGTCAACGAGGCTGTTTGCCAGGGCTGCGGCGCGTGCACGGTCGCGTGTATGTCGGGAGCGATGGATCTCCGCGGCTTTACGAATAAACAGATCATGGCGGAGGTGGACGCGATATGCAAGTGAATGAATATAAGCCGATGATCGTGGCTTTCTGCTGCAACTGGTGCTCTTATGCAGGCGCCGATCTTGCCGGGAACAACCGGCTCGCATATCCCGCGGATGTCAAGATCGTCCGCGTGCCGTGCTCGTGTCGCGTGAATCCGATGTTCATACTGCGCGCATTTCAGCGCGGAGCCGACGGTGTCATCCTGTGCGGCTGCCACCCGGGTGACTGCCACTATACATCGGGCAACTATTACACACGTCGCCGCATGTCTCTCCTCTTCTCGATGCTCGATTATCTCGGGATCGAGCGCGACCGCACCCGCGTTGAGTGGGTCAGTGCGGCTGAGGGAGCAAAGTTTGCAGCAACCATGAATGAATTCGTCGAGCACGTTGCCGCGCTCGGCGAAAACAAGAGATTGGAGGACCTGCGATGCAAGAAATAAAACGCGATGAGCTCGTCTCCCGCGCCGTCTCAATGCTTGAGAGCGGAGAGGTTGACCGAGTGCTCGGTTGGCGTCGCGGAGAATTCGATTACGATATTACCCCCGGTATATTCCGCTCGGCGGAGGAGATGAAGCGCGACTTCGTATGGGGAGACTTCTGCGGAGCCAACCTTTCAAAGTATGTAATGCGTGAGGCGGGTCGCGGGGAAGGGCGTGTGCTCGTATTCCTGAAGCCGTGTGATACATACAGCTTTAATCAGCTTCTGACCGAGCACAGATTCGATCGCGAGCGAGTGTACGTCATCGGTGTACCGTGCAGCGGTATGCTCGATCCAAAGGAGATCTCCGCCCGTGCGGAGGGAGTCGTCTCGATTTCCGATGACGGCGAGAGTGTCTCCGTCGGTACTCTGTATGACGGTACGCTTACGTTTGACAGAAATGAGCTTCTTCCCGACAGATGCCGAAATTGCAAATCAAAGCACCATGTTGCGTATGATGAGCTGCTCGGTACGGACGGCGAGGTTCTTGACTCTGCGAGATTCGACGAGGTAGAGAAGATCGAGAATATGACGCCCGATGAGCGATATGCTTTCTGGCAGGGTGAGCTTTCACGGTGTATTCGCTGCAATGCCTGCCGGGACGTATGTCCTGCGTGTACATGCGAAAAGTGTGTTTTCGACAATCCGAACTCGGGTGTTGAAAACAAGGCGCCTGCGGATTCGTTCGAAGAGAAGATGTTCCATATTATCCGCGCGTTCCACGTTGTGGGTCGCTGCACCGACTGCGGTGAGTGCTCCAGGGTATGCCCGCAGCACATTCCGCTCCACCTATTGAACCGTAAGTTTATTAAAGATATCGATGAGCTTTACGGAGAATATCAGGCAGGTGCCGAAATCGGCAGCCGCGCGCCTATAGTAAACTATACCGAGGGCGATCCTGAGCCGCGTGAAGCAGTTGAGAGGAGGGACGGCGATGCGTAAGATATCTCTTGACAGAATCGATGAACTGTTCCGCAAAATTGCTGCCGTACAGAGTCTGTACATCCCGCAGGACACGAAGGCTGGCGCGAGATTTGAGCGTTGGTCGGAAGGTTCGGTGTGGTCGGATGCTCTAAACACCGTCCGCAGTGCTAAGGATTTCTTCTTTCCGCAGACTGAAAATTTAATGGATTTTAAGCTGAGCGGCAAAAAGCTCGAGATAATCGACACCAGACGCGAGAGCGAGGATTTTGTCCTGTTCGGCGTGCGTGCGTGTGATGTTAAGAGCTTTGATGTGCTCGACCGTGTGTTCCTCGCCGAGCCTGCCGACAGCTACTATAAGAATCGGCGCAGTCACGCCACGGTCGTGTCGCTTGCCTGCACCCGCCCTGCCGCGACGTGCTTCTGCGGTACATTCGGTATCGATGCTGCCGAACCGGATGGAGACATCGTCTGCCATAGGACTGCCGATGCACTCTACCTTGAAGGTGTGACCGATCGCGGACACGCTCTCATGTCGTCGATTGAAGACGTGACAGAGAATGCGGACAAAGCACCGGTCGAAGCACAGAATGCAGAGATACGCGAGCGCTTGTCGCGTCTGCCGCTCTCCGGCTTGAGTGCAGATTCGTTCGGCAGCGGTAAAACATCCGAATTTTTCGACGCACCCGAGTGGAGCGAGCTTTCCGAATCGTGCCTCGGCTGCGGTACCTGCACATTCGTGTGTCCGACGTGCCAGTGCTATGATATCAAGGACTTCAATACCGGACACGGTGTCCGTCGTTTCCGCTGCTGGGATTCGTGTATGTATTCAGACTTCACGAAGATGTCTGCGGGACAGCCGAGACTTACTCAGCTGGAGAGATTCCGTCAGCGGTTTATGCACAAGCTCGTGTATTACCCGACCAATAACGACGGACTCTTCTCGTGTGTCGGCTGCGGCAGATGCGTCTCGCGCTGTCCGATAAATATGAACATAGTAAAGGTTATGAAGAAGTTGGGAGGTCGCAGCGATGACTGATATGAAAGAACCGCTTATCCCTGCGATAGGCGTTGTTACCGACATCCGGATAGATACACCCGATGTCAAAACGTTCAGAGTCGTGACGCCCGACGGCAAGAAGGCGTTCCGGCATATGCCGGGTCAGTGCGCCATGCTGTCTATTCCCGGAATAGGTGAGGCGATGTTCTCGATCACCTCATCTCCGACGAATGAGGAGTACATGGAGTTCTCCATCAAAAAATGCGGATGTGTCACTGAGTGGCTCCATTCGATGGAGGTCGGACAGGAGATCACTATACGCGGTCCGTACGGCAGACCGTTCCCGGTAGATACCGAGTTTGCGGGGCACGATATGCTGTTCATTGCCGGAGGTATCGGCCTTGCCCCCCTTCGCTCGGTGATAAACTATTGCCGACATTACCGTGACCGCTACGGCAAGATCGATATTGTTTACGGCTCACGCAGTATGCAGGATCTCGTCGATTACCGTGAAATACTCGATGAGTGGTCGCACGACGCAGGGGTAAATGTCCACCTGACGATCGACCGTGAGCAGCCCGAATGGGACGGTCATGTAGGCTTCGTTCCGAATTACGTTCGCGAACTTGGATTTTCGACCGACAAAATTGCGATCCTCTGCGGTCCTCCGATCATGATAAAATTTACACTTCAGGGTCTTCAGGAGCTTGGGTTCGATAAAACTCAGGTTTACACTACGCTCGAGCTGCGTATGAAGTGCGGAATAGGCAAGTGCGGAAGATGCAACGTCGGAGCCAAGTACGTCTGCAAGGACGGACCGGTCTTCCGGTGCGATGAGCTCGACGAGCTGCCGAATGAATATTGATTTTGGATGAAGGAGAATTTGTTGACATGGAAAACATGGTGAATGTATACCTGTTCGGCAAGCAGTACAGTGTGCCCGGTGACCTGACGATCATGCGCGCCATGGAGTATGCGGGCTACCAGCTCGTGCGCGGCTGCGGATGCCGCAACGGCTTCTGCGGTGCGTGTGCTACCATTTACCGCATCAAGGGCGAGCGCGAGCTGCGCACGTGCCTTGCGTGCCAGACGAAGGTCGAGGAGGGAATGTACGTTGCAACGCTGCCGTTCTTCCCGCTTGTGAAGCAGGTCTACGATATCGAAAAGATACGTCCGACCGAGCAGATAATGATGCAGCTTTACCCTGAGATATATTCGTGCGTCGGCTGCAACGCCTGCACCAAGAGCTGTACGCAGAGCCTGAATGTAATGCAGTACATAGCATACGCACAGCGCGGCGAATTCGACAAGTGTGCCGAGGAATCGTTCGACTGCGTGATGTGCGGAGTATGCTCGTCGCGATGCCCCGCCGGTATCTCACATCCGCAGGTAGCGATGCTTGCACGCAGGCTTAACGGTAAGTACCTTGCGCCTAAGTGCGAACACCTCGAGGAGCGCGTGCGCGAGATAAAGGACGGCACGTTTACAGAACTGATAGAGAATCTGATGGAGCGACCGATCGATGAGATACGTGAGCTCTACAACAACAGAGAGATCGAGAAGTAAGGAGGCAGGATAAATGTATTCAAAGGAATTTGAAGGATCCCTCCGTGCCGTTGAGTCGGCACGTGAGGCAAATATAGCATATGAGCCTGCCCGTATGACGGCTCAGGAGAAGGATGAGCTTCTTGCCGCTTACCATCCCGACTATAAAAAGAGCGAGTTTTCGCGCCTCAGGATCGGCCCGAATAAGGGCGAGGAGGTGCCGCATGAGCTCTGCGAGCTGCTTGAGGCTCACAGCCGCATAGCGGCGACGGATGTCGACCTTGAAGATGTTCGGTACGATGTCGATGTACTGATAATCGGCGGCGGTGGTGCAGGAGCATCCGCGGCGATCGAGGCTGACCGCGCGGGAGCCAAGGCGATGATCGTGACTAAACTCAGGATCGGAGATGCCAACACAATGATGGCAGAAGGCGGAATACAGGCGGCTGATAAGCCGAACGATTCTCCTGCGATCCATTTTGTAGACGCATTCGGCGGCGGGCACTATGCCGCAAAGCGTGAACTGCTTGCAAAGCTCGTGTGTGATGCGCCTGAGGCGATAGAGTGGCTGAGTAACCTCGGCGTCGAATTCGATAAGGCTCCTGACGGAACTATGATAACAACGCACGGCGGAGGTACTTCCCGCAAGCGTATGCATGCCGCAAAGGATTATTCGGGCGCTGAGATCATGCGCACACTGCGCGACGAGGTTCTGAACCGCGGAATTCCGGTAGTTGACTTTACCTCTGCCGTGGAGCTTATCCTCGACGAGAACGGCAGAGCTGCAGGCGCCGTACTTATGAATATGGAGACGCATGAGCTTATGGTGGCACGTGCAAAGACGGTTATTATCGCCACAGGCGGTGCCGGACGGATGCACTATCAGGGCTTCCCGACCTCGAATCACTACGGCGCGACGGCAGACGGACTGGTGCTCGGCTACAGAGTAGGAGCAAAGCTTCTTTACGCCGATACGCTTCAGTACCATCCGACGGGTGCTGCGTTCCCGCAGCAGATTTTCGGAGCGCTCGTGACCGAGAAGGTGCGCTCGCTCGGAGCTAAGCTCGTCAACCGTGACGGACACGTCTTTATGCATCCGCTTGAGACACGCGATGTTGCTGCAGCATCGATCATTCGTGAATGCACCGACCGCGGTGAGGGCGTCGATACCGGCAGCGGTCTCGCAGTATGGCTCGATACACCGATGATCGAACGGATCGGAGGCGAGGGAACGATAGAACGCCGCATACCTGCAATGATGCGTATGTTCGGCAGCTACGGAATCGATATTCGCCGCGAACCGATCCTCGTTTATCCGACGCTCCACTATCAGAACGGCGGACTCGATATAAATGTCACCGGAATGACGACAAATGTAGAAAATCTCTTCGTTGCAGGTGAAGCCGTCGGCGGTATACACGGTCGTAACCGCTTGATGGGCAACTCGCTTCTCGATATTATCGTATTCGGCAGAAACGCAGGCATCAACGCTGCAGCAGTAGCCAAGGATACAAAGGTCGGCAAGTTAACGCTCGAGCATATAGCAAAATTTGATACTGAACGTGACGAGGCTGGGATCGTGACCGATGCGGTATCTCCGAAGCTCCTCCCCGACTACAGAAGAGTAAAATAATTTAAGATAGGACAGAGTTAATATGATACTTGATCTTTTAGAAGCGCTGACTATATTCTGCTTCGGTCTCTCGTGGCCGATATCAATTCGCAAATCGATCGTTTCCCGCACAGCCAAGGGCAAGAGTCTCTTCTTTGAGGTCTTTCTCCTCATCGGCTATGCTTTCGGAATCACGAGAAAGATCATCCAGACTGCAGGCGGCAGCTCGGGATTCATCTTTTTCCTCAGCTTCTTCTTCTACGTTCTGAACTTTATCGAGATCGCGATAGACATTGCTCTCTACTTCAGAAACCGCAAACTCGACAAGCTGGCGGAGGAGGCAGGCGAAGCTGCCTGAGCTTATATCCCCCCCAAAATCCCATTTTGCCAAGTCGTACCTCTTGTTGCGGTGCGACTTGACTCTCATATGAAAAGTACAGCCACCGATTTCGGTGGCTGTACTTTTCCGTAAACGGAATTCCCGAGCATCGGAAAATGCTCGGGAATTCTTTCTCTGCCGCGCGGTTTATTATATCGGGAGAGTATGTAACGGGCGCGGAATCATGTGTTATTTTCTGCCGAATCCGAACAATCCGTGTTTTTCATAAGGCTCAGTTTCGCAGCCCGTGAGCTTGTACCCGATGGATTCAAGCGCCGATGCGATTGCATCCTCGCTCGGAGCCGTTTCTGATATGATTACGCTCTCTCCCTTTGTGTGTGATGAGGTCACCTTTTTTACAGCAAATCTTTGACGTATCAGATCATTTACGTGTGACTCGCACATGCTGCACATCATTCCGTCAATTTTAAGTGTAGTTTTGAACATAACATATC
>CAKSEM010000081.1 GCA_934446485.1 uncultured Eubacteriales bacterium
AACCTTCGGTTCGCCTTGGTTTCGGCTTCGGCCGAAACATGACCCTCAGTTCCCACTTCGGGACTTGCCCGGCTCCCGCCGGCAAGTGCGCGCTGAAGCGCGCCGTTTGCTTACTCTCGTTCGCAAACAAAGCGCAACCCTTCGCTCTCGCGCGGGTTATAATCATCAACGTCGACTACCAATCGACGTTGATGCAGGATCCTGAACAACATGCGCTCGGCCTACCAAGCCGCGCGCGAAAGACCCGGTACGCTATGCCGAATGAGAGACGTATACTTGCGCGCATGACCGACGAGCAGATCGCTGCATTGCGCGCTAACGCCGCCGCGCTCGATACTGAGGCGGTCGATCTCGCGCGCGCCGCTGCGCGCTTCGACGTGACGACCAACGGCGCGCTTCGAGAAGAAGCCGACGCCGTCTTGATGGCCGTCGATTCTCGCGGCGTCTTGCGCGTGAAGGCTCAATTCTATCGATGGGTAAATCATCGCGATCAATACTTCCGCGCCATCGACGCGCTCGTGCACAAGCACTTCACCAACGTCGCCCACGCCGAGAGCGTCGCGGCGTCAGCTCACGACAAGCTTCTGCACCTTGACGCTCTGGCGAGCGTCGGCATGAAAACGTGCAACGCGATTCTCGAAGTGAACTCGCGCACGCTTCGCGCCTTCCATAAATCCAAACCGAATACGTTTATCTTCCGGGTCGACGGCGAGACCTCTGAGAGCTTCTCGCGCAACTGCACAAAGCTCGGCGTCTCGATGTCCGATTACGTGCGCGGCTTCTGCGTCCCCGGGATCGACGACGCGTCGGTGCTCGAAGAGTACTTCGACGCGCGTCTCGTTTATGTCGACCGCGCGTCGCTTCCCGAACTAGTGGAGCTCGTTCGCTCGACCGGCTACCTCTTCGACGACGCATTGCATGACATGAACACCATCCGCGCGGCGGAGAGCATGAGCTATTACCGTGCGGTCGAGCTGTGCGAGCACGCGGATAGGAAACTCGGCCAGGCTGCTTCTCGCTACATGGACATCTGGAAGAAGCTTGACGGCTTAGGCGCGGACATGCTCGACGGATTCGTTGTGCTGCCCATGCCGAAGCAAGCGAAGAAAGGGGCGTAGGGATGGCCATGGTGAAGTCGATAGCAAGCAACTTGAAATGCGTCTTCCACATCCAGGACTACTTGGAGAAGAACAACCGCGCCATCGCGCGCGACTTCCTTAACTTCCCAACCGATCGCGACCATACGCGCAACTGGTCGTATTTCTTCGACGAGACGAGGGCGGAGTACGGCAACGACAGGCAATGGGGCGGCAAAGACCCGGTGACTTATCAGCACTTCATCATCAGCCCCGATCCGCGCGATGAGGTCGACCTCGACACGCTGCGCGCGTTCGTTACCGAATGGGCGAACGACTTGTTCGGCGGCGGGGAAGGCTCGCTCGGCTCGTTCGAGGTCGCCATCGTGTACCACGACGACAACAACCGCGGGATCCCGCATGCGCACGTCGTGGTTAACAACACGAACCTTGAAACCGGCAACAAGCTTCATACTTCGCGGAAGGAGAGCAAGTTCCTCGCGACCCACTTGCAGGATCTCGCATTGAAGCACGGCCTGACCGCCTTCGAGAACGACGGCCCCGCGAAGCTCGAACCGACGCTCAAGGTCAAGCGCACGGCTGCCGAGAACGCCATACGCAAGGAGCGCAAGTTCAGCTGGAAACAGGAGCTTCGCAACGTGGCCGACATCGCCGTGCGCACGAGCGACGGCATACCGCAGTTCCTCGACGCGTGCGCAGCGTACGGCGTGGAGGTGTCCGTATCGCGAATCGACAACAAGGACTTCATTTACGCGCACCCCGCGAACCCGACGCGTTGGTGCTGCTCCGGCAAGCAGCTCGGCGAGAGCTACGTTCCGAGGGCGATACGCGAGCGTATCGAGCAGGTGCGCCCGCGTATAGCCGCGCTGCGCGAGAAGATGCGACCGAACGTGCTCGCCGCCGCTCCCGAGGCGAAGCTCGCGGAGGTCCGCACGGTGGCCGACGCGTCGAAGACCGAGCGGCGCCATGCCACGCCGGAAGAGAAGGCGGCCGCCCTCAAGGCCATCCGCGACGCGTGCCGCAACGCGGAGCGCGTCGCAGTGGTCGACCGTTCGGTCAGCGTCGCTCAAGTGGCGTCGACGCTTCGCACCGTGGAGCGTTTCGGCATCAGGTGCCAGGCCGACTTCCTGCGCGAGATGCAGGGTATCCAGAAGAGCTTGGCGATCGCCAGGAAGCAAAACCGCTTGGATCCCGAGATCGAGCAATCGCTCAACGAGCAGTACGCCCGCCTCGCTGCTGCAAAGCGCGTCGCCGAGAAATCGATGATGTTCAAAGGCATCGAAGACCCAGGTATGGCGGGGGCGAAGGCAGCAGGCGGAAGCGCGCGGCCGCGCAACGTCCCCGGTTCGAAATCGGGCAAGGCGTCCTCCCCGCAGCAACGCTCGCGCAACCAGCGGCATGCGGCGGGCAAGAGCCCGTCATCATCGCCCAGCCGCCGTGGCGGGGGGCGCGACGAAAACGGAAGAAGCAATCGTTCGCGTTAGACGACAGACAGGAGAGAGTGAATGGACACCTTCATTGAAGTCGAGTTTGACGACGGTCTGGTTCGGCATTGGGAGTTTCCCAGAGCTTCGACAAAGGAAGAGGCGACGGTCGAGGTCGACGCATGTTTCGGCGACCTAACGGAAGGGGTAATGGTCACGGTGCGCCATCACTCCGCGCCGGATGACGACAGCGACGTGTGCCGTGTGGTGAAGGATTACCGTCTTTCCCTCGTTCCGCCCGAGGACATGCCGAAACTGATGGTTTGCCGTTATTGCGGGGATGAGCGCCTTGTCCGGTACGAAGACGGCATCGTCAACCTGACAAAGTTGAGGCAGCTTTCGCGGCTTTATTGCGGGGACGAAGGCGCGGCAGGGTTGCTGTCCGACATATACGCGACGTCGGAGGCCGTGAAGCAATCGCACCAAGGGATATCAGATGAGGAGATAGCCGCTATGCTTGGCGTGCCGGTAGGGATGCTCGAAGAAGCACAAGCAGCAGGATTCGAAGAAGAGGATCAGTCTAAAGAGCATTACGACGACGGCAACGGTGACGGCGAGCCTCCTCAGGAACAGGACTTCGTGGCGGCTGATGACGGTGAAGACGGCGCTGGTTTAGCAGCGCAGGCTTTCGGCGATGCGGAGGATTATGATTAGTCATAACCTTCGGTATTACATTTCACTATACCAGAATGGCTATCTGACCTGCGGGAACGATGCACTCTATATTATAATATAGAGTGCAAGGAAGGGTTCTGACCCTCCTTGCCCTTTCTCGATTGCGCCCGGCAGGGATGGGGACGACGGTTCCTATCGTAAATACCTGACCGGGCGCCCTTCCTTATTAAAGGGAAACGACGAAGGAAAGACTATGAACGCGATTCAACTGTTCATGATCGTGGTGCAACTCACGTTCTATTTGACGGTCATCTTTTTCAAAGCGATCTACTACCTGCTTTATTACATCTGGCGCGGCGCCGTTTGGCTGCTCAAGCTTCTTTGGCGCGGTTTACGCGCGCTTTTCGGCTGGGTCGGCGACAAGAGCCGCGAGAAGGCGGCGCGCAAAGCCGAGGAGGAAAGGCAAGCCGAAGAGGAACGCCGCCTCGCGCAGGAAAAGGAAGAGCAGGTCGAAAAAGTCCGCGAGGTTGCGAAGAAGATGACCGAAGCCGGAATCCCCCCTGAAACCGGGGCGGAAATCTTGAAGGACGTCGCCCATAAACTGCGCGAAGCGGAGGCGAACGGAACCAAGATCGGCAGCGTGCGAATCGTCTGCAAACAAAAGAAAGACGAGGCGGCAGATGTCGGAACAGACGAAGAATAACGTGTTATGCGGCGCGAAGCTTCGCGCCAAGCGCGAGCTTTGCGGCCTCACGATCGAGGAGCTTGCGAACGAATGCGGGTGCGATTGGCGCGACGTGCGCTCCCTCGAAGAGCCTTGGCGCGGGGTTGCGGTTTCCGACGACGTCGCCGTTTCAGTCGGCGCGCACCTCGACGAATTGCAAGAACGTATGGGCTCTATGCTCGATTACGTCGTGGACGTCTACGAGGAGTTCGCCGACTTCGTTCAAAAAGACCCGCAGGCCGTTGTGCAGGCCATTGTGCTGCCCTACTACCGCGATCAGGCCGAATACGATAAATACTCTCGCGATAAAGGCTGTTATTCGTTCACGAACGCCGTGACCCGCGCCTGTCTCGCCGCGTTCGACGATTTCGGCGTGCCGACGAGGCTCTATTACCCGGCAGAGGATGAAGAGCTTCACGCTGCGGTGATGTTATCGCGGACGGCGGGCGACGCCGAATGACGGCCAGGCTCCCTAAAACGGTGACGCCTGCTCTTATGCGCAAGCTCAACGGCGCCCATATGGCGCGGATGGGGACATGCGACGAAGAGTGCGCGAGTGTGGGATATTGCGCGGCCGTGTGGCAAACGGCGGCGCAAAAGGTAAAACGAACTGAAGAACGAAAGGAAGTGCGGTAATGGCCGCGAGGAAGACGAAAACCGTAGAGGATTACGAGAAAGAGCTTGCTGATGAGCGCGCGAAGTGGGACGAGAAGCGCAAATCCATCGAAAGCAAGATAGCCGAGGTCAAGAAAGTGCAGCAGAAGAAGGAGGGTGCGGCCAAAGCGAAAGCCGCGCAGGCCATCGGCGAAGAGGTGCTGGCTCTGCTCGGCGATTGGAAGCGCATCGACTTCGACGCGCTTTCGCTGGCGCTTGCCGAGATCCCCGGCCTCGTTCCCGACAACGACGAGTTGGACGCCTCGGCCGATGCAGCCATCGCCCGCGTCGACGCGTACTCCGTGCGCGTTCATTCCAAAAAGTAGCGCGATCAGCCCCGCGAAACGCGAGTGGAGATGGTTCAGATGATGGGGAAGGTTCAAACCGGTTTTGCGGCCGCCGCAGCCGTGTTCGCCGCGGGCGAGGTGGCTTCGCTCTGGTTCGGCGCGTTCGCTGCCGTGGAGGTCTTCGCCCTTCTGTTCTTTCTTTCCTTGGCGGCGTGGATCGCCGTCGGCATCTGGCGATGGCGAACGGAGGACGACGAATGAAACCGAAGGGGATATACGTCATCGGTCTCGAACCCGGCGCGACGGGCGCAGCGCCGAGGCGGCGCGCTTTCGAGCATCGCAAGACTAAGAAGGGGATAGCGCATGAGTGTTCTGATTATCGCGGAGAAACCGAGCGTCGCGAAGGGCATAGCGGAGGCAGTCGGCGCCCATGAGCGCAAGGGCGGCTTCATAGCCGGCAATGGCTACCTGCTGAGCTGGTGCCGCGGACATCTTATCGGCCTCGATCGTCCGCGCGAGTACCCAGAGTTCTCCCGAGTCGGCATAGACGATCTGCCCATGGTGCCCTCCGAATGGCGTTGGCATGTGTCTGAAGACGGGAAAGACCAGTTCGGAGTGCTCAGGAAGCTCATGACATCGCCTGACGTCGAGTGCATCGTCAACGCCTGCGACGCAGATCGCGAGGGCGAGGACATCTTTCGCCGCGTTTACGAGTACGTCGGCTGCTCGAAATCCGTCAAGCGCTTCTGGTCGACGTCGTTGGTGCCCGAGCAGGTGCGCACCGACCTCTCTGCGGCGAAGCCCCAATCTGCGTACGATGGCCTAGCTGACTCGGCGCGGGGGCGCGCCAAGGCCGATTGGCTCGTGGGCATGAACGCCTCCACAGTTCTGAACGCGCTTTACAGGGCGGGGCTTTCGTGCGGGCGCGTGCAGACCCCCACGTTGGCGCTCATCGTCGAGCGCACGCGCAAGTCTCGCGCGTTCAAACCCGAGCCCTTCTATCAGGTGCGCATATCCGCTCACGGCATGTCGCTTCTGGGCGACAAGCTCTCCGACAATGACAAGGCCGCAAGCCGCGCCGACAAGGCGCGAGGCGGCGGGATCACGGTGACGTCCGTTGAGCGCAAGCGCGAGAAGGACAAGGCGCCGAAGCTCTATGACCTCACCTCGTTGCAACGCGACGCGTCCGACTTGTCGGGGCTTACCGCCGAGCAAACCCTGAACGCGCTCCAAGCTCTTTACGAAGCGAAGCTCATGACGTATCCGCGCACCGAGTCCCGTTACGTCATGGAAAGCGACTTGCCCGAGGTTGAGGCGGTTTTGTCGAAGCTCGTTCGCGAAGGCCTGCCTGGCAAGGCCGCCGTCGGGGCCTTTGGATCTGCGAAACCCGACATCGCCAAGGTGGCGGACGATTCGAAGGTCCACGGGCACGGCGCTGTGCTCCCCACGCGCCTCGTGACGGCGAAGGGCGTGGGCGCGTTGCCCGACGATCAACGAGCCGTGGCGCTTCTGGTGTGCGCACGGCTTGTCGAGGCGGTCATGCCCGACGCCGTGAAGCAGAAGGCGAAGGTGGTCGCCGAATGCAACGGCGGCGCCTACGAGGCCTCCTCGACCGAGATTGTCGAGGCTTCCTGGCTCGCCGTATACGACGAGCTGAAAGCCCTGGTTAAGCGTAAATCCGACGACAAGGAACCTGCATCGGCGCCCATCATCCCCGCAGACGTCGCCCAAGGCGCTACCTACCCGATCGAAGCGGCCGACGTGAAGGAGGGCAAGACCACGCCTCCCAAGCCCTATAC
>CAKSEM010000082.1 GCA_934446485.1 uncultured Eubacteriales bacterium
CGAGAACTGATCTGGCAGCGGTCGAGTATGTCACGACTAAAGACCCCACTCTTGTTGACAACCTTTCCTTTATGTACGGAGGCGGGATCGGTCTTGAGACGGGCTGCCTGAGAGGGAGTTTTGATGTCACTGTTCAGAACTGTGTGTTTGAGTGGATAGGCGGTTCTATTCAGGATGGAACGGTGAGATTCGGAAATGCAATTCAAAACTGGGGTTCATGCGACGGGCTGTTCGTCAGAGACTGCTACATCAATCAGATATACGATGCCGGATTTACGAGTCAGGGCAGCGGCGTTATGGTTGACATCTACTTTGAAAACAACGTGACGGAGCGTTGCGGATTCAGTGTGGAATTCTTCAATTCCGCAGTGGAGGGACGCGACGAATATATATTTGAAAATGTATTCATCCGAAACAACATCAGCCGCTATGCCGGATACGGCTTCGGACATACGCGTCCCGATAAGCAGGGGACGTTCTTCCGCGGCAGCAAAAGCTGGGAGGGGGACGTTCCAACGTACAATATGGTACATGAGAACAACATAAATCTCTACTGTGCCATTGCTGCGTTCTCGTCCGGCGGACTTGCCCGCGGTGCACACGCGCAAGGAGTCATCACTAGAGGAAATGTGTATCTTCTCAATAATATTTCGGCAAACGTCCTCCGCTCGCGGACGGATATAGAAGCCGAGAGCGGCGATAACAAGGTCATGTACCCGTATACCGTACAGTACATACGCTATCTGGCTCAGCTCGGAATAGAGGAGGGCTCGACCTTCTACTACTGTGACTATTACCTCTACCCGGAGGCTGAAGAGGCGGGCGCTTACAGATAATAAACGAATACTGCCGTGCCGAGGAGGCACGGCAGTATTTTTTGACTATCCTTCGTATTCTGTGTCCGCCGAAACGAGAGACAGATATTCGGACGGATCCACGGGGGATCCGTTTACCAGAAGTTCGAGATGAAGATGAGGTTCAAGCTCACATTCGATGAGTGCGGTGTCTCCGACCGCACCGACGGTATCACCTGCGGCGACCGCTGTGCCGACCGCGATGCCCGACGGAAGCTCTGCGGCAAGATTTCGGTAGACCGACTCAATGCCGTCGGCGTGAGCGATCTTTACCGTTGTACCCATCATCGGATCCTCGGTTATCTCGGATATCTCACCTGCAGCGCAGGCGCACACCGGAGTTCCGACCTCCGCCTTGATGTCGACTCCGCCGTGTGTGCGGAAATCGTTCATAGTGAGCGAGTAAATCGGGGACGTGACGCTGCACGGCACGATGACCGAGCCGTCGAGCGGAAGGGAAAACTTTATGTCGTCGATTGAGACGAGCGTCGGGACTGAGGCGCTTTTGGAAGCACTCTCGTCGCCGTTCTCCGATTCATCCGTATCTGGTGTGTGCGTCGGACGCGATCCGGACCTCTCATCAGGCGAGTTATCGGTTATGTCCCCCATTTCGGTTTCGCGAAGGAGCGATTTGTCGGCGGCTGCTTTCTTTCCGGCGCCGCTCGCGATCGCGACGAATATACTGGCGATGATGAGCAGGAGCACGAGACATACGTACAGTGCCCGATTCTGCTTCTTATTTTGTGTGGACATTTCTTTGATTCCTTTCGGTTTTTGTAATATGACGGGCCGTGTCGACTCCGCCCGAATCGCAGTGCACTGCGGCTTGCTGCGTTCGTTGCCGTTCTTATTTTTACCATGAGGTGGTCAATTATTCAGGCAAAATCAAAGATTTACTCCCGTGTCCTCCGGTGCGGCTTCATCGGCTGACCGAGAGTTGACATTCGGTCACACATGATATAATAATGTCGTATTCTTGAATATTTGACAGTATTGCAGGAATAACACATTAATAAATGGAGAAACAATGACGCTTTGCAGCGCTCCTTCTGCTCGTTACCATGATAGTAACTTGTCTTCCGGGATGCGACAAACTGTCGGCAAAAAAGATCGGTGATGACCCGGCAGGTGCCCTGACGGATGCCTATGAGGCGACCTGTGCGGCGTTTCAAAAGAAATTTCCGTCGCTGGCATCTCTCGATAAGGTTCTGGAGTCCGCACATTCTACGAATGTTCGGCTTGAGGCAAGTGATCTGATAACGCTTTCATTTGACGGAGCTTCCGACGGCACTGCCGCATCCGGGACTTTCAGTTTCAATATGCTCGGCGGCGCAGTCGGTGCTGATATATCATGCTGGTCAAATGCGGACGGCTTTGCAATTGAGTCTTCCGATATTCTGGGTGACGGCATCTACGGTATAGACCTTGCCGATGCCGGAGACGATATAAAGTCAAGCGCGCTCACGTCGATGCTCGGCCTCGATTCCGACACGGTCGATGCTCTCAGCGAGCTGTTTAAATCCCCCGATCGCTTTGGATCCGCCATGAATGATTTTGTGAAAGCTGTCAGAGAGATAGCGAACTCAGACAAGACGACCGTTGAGGATACAACGGTCGAGGTGGACGGCAGTTCGGTCAAGGCGGTGTCGATCCGCTTCCCGCTCGATTCCGATACTGTTGATGCATACGTCGATGCAATTGAGACGTATATCAGTGTGTTGCTCGGCGTAGACAACTCCAATAGCCTTAACAGTGCTGCTTTCGGTGATGACTCATGCTTTGAGGTCGCAATATCCGCAAATACGGGCATGATCCTGAGCGCAGCGCTGTCCATTCCGGAAAGTACGGGAATCGGTCCCGCAACATTCAAGATGCTGAAAGACAGCACAGATTGCGTTGACTTTGATATGTCGGTGGAAAGCGTTACGGACGATATTACCCTGGAGTTCAGAGAAAAATCCGAGGACGGACGCAGCGGGTTCTCGTGCGCGTATGACTATGCTCCCGCAGACGGTGACGCATCGAACGGAAACGTATCTGCTCTCCGTTCCGAGTCCGACGGAAAATTCGATCTTTCCGTGGCTACAAAGCAGTCCGGGGTTGAAGTTTCGGTTACGGTCAGCGGTGCACTTACATACAGCGACAAGGAATACGAGCTTAGCATTGAGCCGTTTGCTGTTACCGACGATAGCGGTGAGCAGACCGAGCTTGCGTTTGAAATGAGACTTGCAAATGACGCTTCGCCCGCCTCTCTGCCCGAGTATGTAAATATTCTGACGCTTAACGAGGATGAGCTTGCCGAGCTCGGTCAGAATATTGCCTCATCAAATTTCGCACAGATGATCGGTTCTGCGTTTTCGAGTGAGCTTATGCCTTACGTGTACGATTATGACGAAAATCTTGCACAGTGGGAGCTCGATGGAGACGAAATACCGTTTGACTTCGGTGAATTTATCGATGAGAACGGATACGATGAAAATCTTGCGCAGTGGTACGAAGATTTTTCTCTTTACGGAGACGTTGCATAACACTGCGGATGTCGTCTTTGCACGAACCGGAACCGCCTTATGACGGTTCCGGTTCATTTTTGTGCATAAATTCACTGTCTTGTGCTTGACCGTGATGATGTTTGTGGTGTATAATAAAGAGAATGAGTGACCGCCTACGGCGGGACGCAGCAGTCTTTGAGAGGAGAGCCCGCCGGGGCAGCGGATTATGGTAAAGATAACCGGAGTTCTGCCGAATTCCCGTGCGGAAGCTGCGGGAATTTGTGAGGGAGACTTTCTTCTCGACATTAACGGCCGCGAGATCCGCGATGTGCTCGATTACAGATTTCATCTGGCGTCACGCAGTGTAAGGCTGCGCGTTCACCGCGGACCGTCAATACTTGAGTTTACGATAGACAAGGACACATATGACGATATCGGACTTGAGTTTGAAACGCCGCTGATGGATAAGAAGCATAGGTGCGAAAACGGCTGCATCTTCTGCTTTATCGATCAAAATCCAAAGGGGATGCGTGAGAGCATATACTTTAAGGACGATGACTCGCGTCTGTCGTTTTTGCACGGCAACTATATAACGCTCACGAATCTTCACCGAGAGGATATAGACAGGATAATCGAGATGCACATCTCGCCCGTCAACGTTTCCGTGCACACAACAAATCCGGAGCTGCGCGTTCGCATGATGAAGAACCG
The DNA here is from genome assembly GCA_934446485.1 of uncultured Eubacteriales bacterium. Classification (GTDB taxonomy): domain Bacteria; phylum Bacillota; class Clostridia; order Oscillospirales; family CAG-272; genus RUG11130. The sequence goes on from CAKSEM010000082.1 coordinate 4,055, forward strand.
CCGTGCCGGTGAGGTGCTGTCATATATCAAGCTGCTCGCGGATGCGGGCACAAAGCTGCGCGGACAGATCGTCCTGTGCCGCGGTATCAATGACGGAGCGGAGCTTGACCGCACGATGCGCGATCTTTCCGGGTATTATCCGGCGCTTGACAGTGTGTCGGTCGTGCCTGCGGGGCTGACAAGATATCGTGAGAATCTCTATCCGCTCGAGCCGTTTGACGCAGATTCTTCACGTGAGGTGATAGAGCAGGTCACGGCGTTCGGCAATGAGTGCGAGAAGAAGCTCGGCTGCCGGGTGTTCTATGCATCCGACGAATTTTATGTGAAGAGCGGGGTTCCGCTTCCGCCGTATGAGTTTTGGGGCGACTTCGATCAGATAGAGAACGGAGTCGGTATGCTCTCGTCATTCGAGCATGAGTTCGAAGTGATGCTCGGCACACTCTCTGACGATGAACGCCGGATATGCCGCGAGGTATCGCTGGCGACGGGTGAGGCAGCGTACGGGATGATGGAACGTCTGACTCGCCGCCTCGGCTCCGAGGTGCCGGGGGTTAGGGTTCATCTGTACATGGTCAAGAACGAGTTTTTCGGAGGAGGAGTCACGGTGACGGGACTTCTGACAGGATGCGATATTGCGGCGGCTCTTGCAGGGCGCGAGCTCGGAGAGGTGCTGATCCTCTCACGCACTATGCTGCGTGCCGAGGGCGATCTATTCCTTTGCGGCATGACACCGGACGAGCTTTCGGAGCGGCTCGGCGTCGGAATTGAATTTACCGAGAACGACGGAGGAGAATTTCTGCTCCGCGTATTGGGAATCGAATGATTCCTGCCGCCTCGCGGCGGCATACACGAACGACGAAAGGTATGGTATGGCATGGGAAAGCCGGTAATAGCGATAGTAGGCAGGCCGAACGTTGGAAAGAGTACGCTTTTCAACAAGCTGATCGGTGAGAGACGGGCGATAGTCGAGGATATCCCGGGAATCACCCGCGACCGCATATACGGAGAGACCGAGTGGCGCGGACGCCGTCTCATAGTTATAGACACAGGTGGAATCGAGCCGAACGGTGATGATGTAATTCTCTCAAAAATACGTGATCAGGCGCAGATAGCAATTGACACGGCTGATGTGATCCTTTTTGTTTGCGACATTCGCACGGGACTTCTTGCGGACGACATGGATATAGCGCTCATGCTGAAGCGGAGCGGAAAGCCCGTCATTCCCTGTATAAACAAATCCGACAGGGTCGGCGACGTTGCACCGGAGTTCTACGATTTTTATTCGCTCGGGTTCAGGAATGAACCGATCGCTCTGTCTGCCCTTCACGGCAGTGGAAGCGGCGACGTGCTTGATGCCGTGCTCGAATGTCTCGGAGATGACGACGGCGAGGACGGAGAAGACGGTGCGATAAGCGTTGCCGTTATCGGCAAGCCGAATGCCGGAAAGTCTTCGCTCATCAACCGCATTCTCGGACAGGACAGACTCATCGTTTCAAATATTCCGGGAACTACACGTGATGCGATCGACACGCGGATCGAAAACTCATACGGTAGGTTCAACTTTATAGATACGGCAGGTATCAGACGGCAGAGCAGGGTTGATGACCGCATTGAGAAGTACAGCGTCCTGCGGGCAAAGATGGCAATTGAGCGTGCCGACGTCTGTGTCATAATGATCGATGCGAATGAGGGCTGTACTGAGCAGGACGAGAAGATCGCCGGGCTTGCTCACGAGTCCGGTAAGCCTTCGATCATATGCATCAATAAATGGGACAGCGTAAGCAAAGACAATGCAACGACGTCGCAGTTTACAAAACGTGTGTACGACTCACTCTCATACATGACGTATGCGCCGCTCCTCTTTATATCGGCAAAGACCGGGCAGAGGGTCGATAAGCTGTTTGAACACATCAACTACGTTTATAATCAGTCCACGATGCGCATATCGACGGGTATGCTCAACGATGTGCTTGCCGATGCGGTGGCGCGCGTTCAGCCACCGTCCGACAAGGGCAGAAGGCTGAAAATCTATTATATGACACAGAATGCGGTGACGCCGCCGACATTCGTCCTATTCTGCAATAAGGCTGAGCTGTTTCACTTTTCGTACCAGAGGTACATTGAAAACTGCCTGCGCGATACCTTTGGCTTTAAGGGGACTCCGATCAGGATGATAATAAGACAAAAGGGCGAGAGCGAGAGCTGAGCGCCGCAGCGGCAAACACTATAACTGAGAGGCAACTGTTAAGAATGAATTATTCCGGTATCTGGACGGGAGGTCTTCTGACCCTGTTCTTTAAGTCACATACCGTCGGCAATACGATGGGAGTCATACTGACCGTAGGCGCTGTGATACTTTGTATCGTAGTTCCGTATTTGCTCGGCAGCATAAATCTGTCTATAATCATTTCGTCAAAGTGCTACAGCGACGATATACGGCGCCACGGCAGCGGAAATGCGGGAATGACCAACGTTATGCGCACATACGGCAAAAAAATGGCCGCCGTCACATTTGCCGGGGACTTTGCCAAGGCGGTTTTGGCTTCACTCTTCGGCAGACTGGTGTTCGGG
>CAKSEM010000083.1 GCA_934446485.1 uncultured Eubacteriales bacterium
TAGGTGTACTCACGGTCAACCCCTGAAACGATCGGGCAATATAGATCGTACATTTCGAGCTGTTCCAGACCGAGCACACGGCGGCGAAGCTCAGTATACCGACGCATATCGGGAAGTCCGCCGTGTACCGCCTCAACGAGGCTGTCATAAACCTCAGTCGGTACATTTGACGCAAACAGAGCCGCGTCGCGCGCAGAGTCGAATGAACGAACTCCCGCAAAGTATTCATCAAACTTCACGCTGCCGCCGTACATTGCGGCAAATGTGTTGATATACCGTTTGAATTCGCCGAAATATTTTTCATACGCCTCACGTCTCACCTCACGCACACCGCTCGACATGAACGACTGGTACGTGCCGTGAGTGAGCGGAACTTCGCGCCCGTCCGCATCGTGAGTGCTCGGGAACGTCATATCTACACTCTCAAGCATACCGAAAGCATCGGACGGAGTCGAAGCGGCATCCGACAGACGCGACAGCATATCCTCCCCACGTTCGTCAAGCGTGTGAGCGCGGCGTCGTGCAATATCGCAAAGCTCATGACGGTACGCCGAGAGCGCACCGTACGCTGCCGCCTTCCTCAGCCATTCGTCGCCTGCCGAAAGGAGCTCGGGGCTCATAAACGATATGGCGGAGCTGAATTCCACGAACAGATTGACCGCACGCCCTGCTATCTCCTGATAGAGCGGATCTCCGTTGTCCGATTCTTTTCGGAGATTGGCGAAAAGGTATACCCTCTCAACCTGTTCCGCTGCTGCATATATGGCGTCAAGTCCCGTTTTAAGAGCCTTTTTCGATCCTGTCAGTGTGCCGCGCAGCGACGGAAGCTGTGCAACGCTCGCCTCAGCCTCGGAAAACGCCGCCTCCCATTCATCACAATCTTTAAAAATATCGGAAAGATCCCACATATAGATCGGATCCATCTCTTCTCTTCCGCGAAGGCTCATAGCTCTCACATCCTCCTATCATAGCGCCGCTGCCTGCGGCATAATCTTATAAGGGTAAGAAATCAGAGAGCAGTGACGGCTACCGCCGCACGTACTCTCTGATCCTTTCCTGATTCAACACTGTTGCGGGCAACGACCCGTCTCTCTGCGTTGACGGTGGAGTGCCTCAGACCTCTTTCTTGAGAGTCTCCAGGCAATGCCTGCATATCTTCTTGTCATTGTATGTAATGACATCGTCGGCATCGCCGCAGAATATGCATGCAGGCTCATACTTTCTGAGTATGATACGGTCACGCTCGATAAATATCTCGACACCGTCACCGGATGAGAGGTCCATACGCTTTCTGACTTCGATGGGAAGCACAAGACGACCGAGCTCATCAATCTTTCTTACAATTCCGAGAGATTTCATGGTATTCCTCCTCATATCGTATTAAAAGTGTTATAAAACACCTCTACCATAACATATATTACCACAACTGACTAACTCTCGTCAACCTCGTTTTACATAAAACTTTTAATTTTTTTGTAAAAACGCGCGATATGTTAAAAATAAACTATAAAGGAGGACATTATGCTTGGAAAATGCTTCTTTGTGCTGACATCAATTTCTCTCTGTGCCGCAATTTACAACGGAAGAATCTCTGAACTGTCTCAGGCGGTGCTCGACGGGGCGGGAGAAGCTGTCGAAATCACAGTAGCTTTGCTCGGAATGATGTGTCTCTGGTGCGGCATCATCGAAGTGCTGCGCGATGCCGGAACTGTGTCCCGCCTTTCTCGCCTTCTGTCGCCGCTGCTCCGACGTGCTTTTCCGGACGCATACCGCACAGGTGTCGCCGTTGAGGAGATCTGTGCTGCAGTCGCAGCCAATATGCTCGGCATCGCAAATGCAGCGACACCGTTTGCGCTCGCAGCTATGGAACGGCTCGACCGCGAAAATCCGATGCCGGAGCGTGAAAGCGATGATATGGTGACACTCTCCGTGCTCGGTGCATCATCGGTAAGTCTGCTTCCGACGACGGTTATTTCGCTTCTTCACGCGGAAGGCTCCGCCTCGCCGTACTCCGTTATAGTGCCCATATGGATCTGTTCCTCGGTCTGCACGGTGTTCGTCGTCGTGCTCAGCAGACTGACACGTCGGCGCGGGGGCAGCAGATGAATCTTTTTGCCTCACTTATAATTCCGCTCATCACGGTCGCGGTCGGATTCATTATGTTCAGGCGCGAAGACGCATTCGACTCATTTGTGCGCGGAGCACGTGAGGGAATGCGGACCTCAGCCGCTATCTTCCCTACCATGGCAGCCCTCATGGTGGCCCTTTCGATGTTCCGCGCGAGCGGCGCGGCTGACCTTCTCGTCGGGGCGCTGTCGCCGATATGCAAAAGACTCGGGATCCCTCCCGGGATCGTTCCGCTCGCCGTTACCCGCCCGATATCGGGATCTGCTTCGACCGCCTCATTCGTATCACTGCTGCGCACGGAGGGAGCGGACAGCCCTGCCGCACTTACGGCGGCAATCATAATGGGAAGCTCCGATACGCTCGTATACGTGATCGCCGTCTACTTCGGCAGGACACGTGTACGTCACGCGCCGCGTGCATTTGCAATCGGCAGTGCAGGCGCTCTCCTTTGCCTGTTCCTGTCATGCGCACTCGTCAGACTGTTTTTTTGAGCAGCAGCTGCATATTCCGTCATCCTGCGGGGAAAAGATTGACCGAAGATATCGGAGAGGAGTGTGACGAACGGTGGTTCGCGGTTGTGAAAGACGCATATTTTACGTAAAAAACCCCGGTGGAGACATATTTGACGAAGCATATTTTATTCTGAGGCGGCAGGAGAAGGCCGGCACTGTCCGCAGCCGTACGGCTACTCCGCGAGAAATTGAGCTTGAAGCCATGCGAATCGCCGAGGGCGCGGCGGGAGCGATGCCGCGCGAAGGTGCAGACGGCGGCCGTATACGCGCATTTATAGCCGGAGCCGCAGTGTCAGCTGTGGGGATTTGCGCCGTCGGTGCGGCAATCTACGCGGCAGTCGCCGTTTTCTGAAGAAGGAAATTTTCAGCATCTCTCTTGACCTTTTGTCCATCATATAGTATAATTACTGTTGAATCATGTTCTGCCCGGCGCAAGGCTCGATCGCCAGCAGCTTTGCACACTGACCGGAAGACCGAATCGGAACGGCTATCCTCCGCCGCCTTCGGAGGAACAGTACCACCGCCGTTTTGCAACTCTTGTGCCGTAGGCACATTACATATCCGATAAGCGCGGCATATCCGCCGTACCGCAATGCGGACGTCGGTAGGTGCGTATCTTTTTGTATGCCTGCGGCAGGCAGAATCGGGTCTCACCACACATACGTTTTTCAGACCGAACGCAACATAAAGAAATCTCCGGGAGCAGTCCCGGAATATATGAAAGGAATTTTATGGCTAAAAAACAGACTACCGGTACAAATGCGGCAGCCGAAAGCACTGCCGAAAAGAAAAAGAAAACCTCTGCTGCGGGAAGCCGTGGGCAGGCGCAGCGCAGCGGACGCACCCCCTCGCGGAAGATCACAAAATCAAAGGCAGACGATGCGCAGCGTGCTGTCGATATGCCGAAAAAGGTGCGCGTTAAGGCAACAGCCGCAGAGGGCGCCTCGGACAAAAACAGAACCAAGCTGCGCGTAATGATGCTCGGCGGACTCAATGAAATCGGAAAGAATCTCGCCGTAATCGAATACGGCGACAGCATCATAATCATCGACTGCGGGCTCGCATTTCCCGATGAAGATATGCCCGGCATCGATCTCGTCATCCCGGACTTCACCTATCTTGAAAAGAATTACGATAAAATAAAGGGGATACTGATCACGCACGGTCATGAGGACCATATCGGTGCGATCCCCTACCTGCTCCGCCAGATAGACGTTCCGGTTTACGGCACGCGCCTCACTCTCGGCATACTTGAGAATAAGCTCGCCGAGCACCGTCTGCTCGGTTCACGCACTCTCGTTACGGTCGAAGCGGGAACTATACTCACCCTCGGTGCGTTCAAAGCCGAGTTTATACACGTCAACCACTCGATCGCCGATGCATGCTGCATCGCGATCACGACTCCCGTCGGTGTCATCATACACAGCGGCGACTTCAAGCTCGACGTCTCGCCGATCGGCGGAGAGATGATGGATCTGACGCGCATCGGAGAGTACGGCAGACGCGGCGTACTGCTCCTTATGTGCGAATCCACCAATGTCGAAAGACCCGGTTTTACACCGTCCGAGCGGCGCGTCGGACACTCACTCGACGGAATATTCATGCAGAATCCCGACCGACGCATCATCATAGCTACATTCTCCTCGAACGTGCACCGTGTTCAGCAAATCATCAACACGAGCGTCAAATTCGGGCGGAAGATCGCCATAACCGGGCGGAGCATGATAAACGTTATCGGTGCTGCGGTACGGCTCGGCTATATGGAGGTGCCTGACGGCGCAATCATAGACATAAATGATATCGGGCGCTATCCGTCGGAGATGATAACCATCGTCACTACGGGCTCACAGGGTGAGCCTATGTCTGCTCTGTACAGAATGGCGTTCTCGGATCACAATCAGGTCTCGCTCTCGCCGAACGACCTCGTCGTGCTCTCATCGCATGCAATACCCGGAAACGAAAAACTCGTCGGCCGCATCATAAATGAGATGTACCGCCGAGGTGTCAATGTATACCATGAGGATGCCGAAGTGCACGTTTCGGGACACGCTTGCCGCGAGGAGCTGAAACTCATGCACGCGCTTACAAAGCCGAAATTCTTCATGCCGATCCACGGAGAGTACCGGCACCTGATGCAGCATAAGGAGCTTGCAGAATTCATGGGCATGGACCCCGCAAACATATTCGTCTGCGATATCGGTCAGGTACTTGAACTCGACCGCAACTCCTGCAAACGCGCGGGCACCGTGCCGTCCGGCAAGACCCTCGTTGACGGCTACGGCGTGGGCGACGTCGGCAACATCGTGCTGCGCGACCGCCGTCATCTGGCTCAGGACGGACTTATTGTGGTCGTCGCAACGGTTGACATCGATCAGAACACGCTCATCTCCGGTCCCGATATAATCTCGCGCGGATTCGTATACGTCCGTGAAAGCGAGGAGCTGATGGACGAGATACGCGATATATCACGCCGCCTCCTTACGGATATGCTCGAATCCGGCGTTACCGAGTGGACACAGCTGAAGCAGCAGATCAAGGATGCTCTGTCAAAGTACCTCTACAATAAGACAAAGCGCCGTCCGATGGTGCTTCCCGTAATAATGAATGTTTGACGGCAAATCAGGCGGGTCCCTGCTTGCGGGCTGCAACAGGGGCTCGCGCACGGTATTTACATATGAATGATACAAAAAAACGCAGAACACCGGAGCTTCTCTCCCCGGCGGGCAACCCCGAAAAGCTGCGTGCCGCGGTGCGCTACGGTGCAGATGCCGTGTACCTTTCGGGCAAATCGTTCGGTATGCGGAGCGCTTCGGGCAACTTTACGGACGACGAGCTGATATCCGCAGTCGGATACTGCCATGCGCGCGGAGTCCGTGTCTATGTCACGGTAAACGTCATGCCGCGCACGTGCGAGTACCCGGCACTTCGCAAATATATAGACTTTCTCGGCATAAGCGGCATTGATGCCGTGATCGTCGGCGATATCGGCGTTATGATGCTCGTGCGCGAAATGTGCCCGAATCTCGCGATACACATATCGACTCAGGCGTCCGCCGTGTCTGCCGCAGACTGCATCGCATGGCACAGGCTCGGCGCGTCGCGCATCGTCCTTGCCCGTGAACTGACACTCGGCGAAATACGTGAAATACGGAGTGAAATCCCGGAATCGATTGAGCTTGAAGCTTTCGTGCATGGGGCTATGTGCATCTCCTACAGCGGAAGATGTCTCCTATCGAACTACTTTACCGGGCGCGATGCAAACCACGGAATGTGTGCACAGCCGTGTCGATGGGTATACTCACCAACGGCACTCGACCTTTCAGAGGCAAAGCGTCCCGATACTCCGGTTGCGCTTGCTGCCGAAGAGGACGGCGGGGACACATTCTTCATGTCGTCGCGCGACACTTCGATGATCGCGCACATTCCGGAGCTTGAAGCATCCGGAATAGACAGCTACAAGATAGAAGGAAGAGTCAAGAGTGCGTACTACGCCGCAGTAGTCACGAATACATACCGCATGGCTCTCGATGCCTACCGCGCCGCCCCTGACACTTACGTCACAGATCCGCGGTATGAATCCGAGCTTGACAGCGTGTCTCACCGCGAGTACGGAACCGGTTTCTTCTTCTCATCGCCTCACGAGAACGCCAACACCGCCACATGCCACGGATACATCCGGGAGAAGGCGTATCTTGCGACGGCTCTGACCGATTCTCTTACCTCGGGACCTGACGGAATGTATGACACTCTCTTTACGCAGCGCAACAAGCTCGTCGCAGGCGACACGGTCGAGCTGCTCACTCCTCATATGTGCGGACGCGCCTTTAAGGCAGACGAACTGTACAGCGAGGACGGCGTGCCGATAGAGTCTACGCCGCACCCGGCTGAACACTTCCGGCTGCGCGTACCGTTTCCCGTTCACACCGGCGATATACTGAGGAG
>CAKSEM010000084.1 GCA_934446485.1 uncultured Eubacteriales bacterium
TTCCGTCACCGCCCTTTGCAATAACGATATAAAGGTCTATCGGAGTCTCGATACGGCGCAGCCCTTCGCCGCGCCCGCTGACCTCGCACGTACCGCCGACAATGCAGAACGGCACATCCGAACCGACGCTCTCACCTATGCGGCACAGAGTTTTCATATCCGCATGCGTACCGAAGAGTCGGTCAAGCAACATTATTGCCGCAGCCGCGTCCGAGCTGCCACCGGCGAGTCCGGCAGCTATCGGTATATGCTTTTCAATGTGAAACTCCACCGAGTATTCCTCTATATTATAGTAGTGAAAGAACGCCTCGGCAGCGCGCCAGACGAGGTTCTGATCCCCGGTCGGAAGCTCTCCTCCGTCAACCGTCAGTGAAATCTCACGTCCGGCAGCGGACATTCTTCGGCAGCTGACCGAGTCGCACAGAGATACCTCGTGCATTATGCTCCGTATATCGTGAAACCCGTCCTCACGAAGCGAGGTGACTTCAAGATACAGGTTTATCTTTGCATTAGCTTTTATTGTCAGATACATATAAGGTGTCAGTGTACGAAACCTATGATCGCATTTCGGACGGTATCCACAGCGCCCGAAGGACAGAGCTCCTGGCAGCAGTAGCAGCGTATGCATCTGCTGCGATCGATCACGGCCGCACGCGCCCCCTTTCCTTTTTTGGTCTTCAGTCTGATAGCACCCTCGGGACAGTATCCTACGCATTTGCCGCAGCCGACACAACGCACGCTGATTTTCGGGCGCGGCTCGAAAAATCTCGCAAGCGAGCCTCCGAAGTAATCCGGCAAATGCCGCAAGAATCCTCCCGCCTTTGAATCGGGGCGTTTGAGAGGCGCGGGCGCTATATCGGCCACACCTCCGCTGCGCGGTATCCCGAGGCGCTCCGCTCCGATATTGAGGTAGAGTGTCTCCCCATCCATTCCGCAAAGCCTTTCGGCTACAATATCGAGAGCAAAAGTTGAACGTGACGAAAGAATCCAGCCGGTATTGACAGGGTTGCCGTTGGTCGGTCCGTTGCCCTCCATCGAAACGATTCCGTCACACACGCATATTATTTCGTGCTCAGCGGCAAGCGTCAGATTGAGATCCACCAGCATCTCAGAAAAATCCTCAATACGGCTGAATGCTGCGTGCATCTCGAATTTCACGGTTCCGGGTATGACGCCGAATAGGTTTTTGACCGCGCAGGACAGTCCGGTAAGAGAGTGAGTCTTTAGTTTGCAGATGTCAATTATAATATCCGCATCCGCAATGGGGGTTATCACATCAAATTCGCGCAGCTTTTTACCTGACGCAAAATTCATACGTCTGAACGATGTATCGAGGTTCAGCTTCAGACCGCATCTGTCAGAAAGCTCACGCATACCCGTCGCACGGTATATGTGCGAAAGAGTCGCAGCCGAATACGGTCCTCCCGGACTCTCCGCAAGGATCACATCAACAGCACCGAGCCGCATCACGTTCCTGTAGACCGCCTCAACGACCGCCGGGTGAGTCGTTGCCGCGGCATCGGGAGATTTTGCCGCAACGAGATTAGGCTTCAGTGCAACCCGCCGCCCGCGGAATGTATCTTCATTTATTCCGAGATCTTCAAATTGCTTCCCGATCTGCCGTGTAAGCTCTTCGGTGTCATACTCCGCGCACCGCGAAGCGGCTACTGTCGGAAAATCATTCATCCTTCACCTCCGCCGTACCGCTTTTTTCGCACCCGAGAAGTGCGATAAGTCCGGCAAGGCTAACTTCGATCGGCTCGCGTCCGTGGGTATAGGTAATGTCCGCATACATACGATACAGCGGCACACGGCGGTCGTACACTGTTCTAAGCGTCTCTCCTTCGCCGAAGACGACACCGCGCGCGCGCATATCGCGAAGTCTGCGGTGCAGCACACGGTACGGCACATCAATATAGACAGTTGTACCATCAGTTCGCAGAGCGTCCATAGCACGCGCAGACAGCACTGCTGATCCGCCTGTTGCGATCACATGTGAGCGAAGGTGTGATGCGTCGCAGAGCACCTCCTCCTCGATCTTCAAAAACTCACCGTTTCCGCGCGCGGCGATGATTTCACCGAGCAGCGCTCCGCAGCGCTGCTGTATCATAAGGTCGGTATCAACGAACGACATACCGAGCGACTTTGCAAGGAGTACCCCGAGCGTGCTCTTGCCGGCACCGGGCATCCCGATAAGAACTATGTTTCCGTCCACTTCAGCCTCTCAGTCTGCCGATTCCGCATCACGCACCATGCGCTCGGTCGTTCTCTCAAATTCATCAATGTAAAGCTGCATATTGGGAAACAGCTCTATAAAATCTATTGCTCTGTAGTAGCAGAACTCATCCCATGCACCGCCTGCGCGATCGGGAATACGACCGCGCATCCATTCAACTCGTTCGGCAACGCTCCCGGTACCGGTCGAAATATTCCGGACAGCCAGCCAAATCCGGCGTATCTTATCGTTAAATATCATACGGTGATCACCGTCATACGGCAGCACCGCCGAATCGAAAAAGTCGGGGGCATCAGGCGAGAAGCCGTCAAATCCCTGAAGAGAGAGGAACACACGTGCAAGAACGCACTGACCTCGCTCAGTAAGATGGACGCGGTCTCCATCTACAAGTCCTTCATGTGAAAGATACGGAGACAGATATCTGTACAGATCGCAGCATGAGGTACCGTATTGCTCTGCAAGTCCGAGCATGACCTCGTGTGCGATCTCGCGCGGCTGAACAGCATCGCCGCGGTGCGCATCCGAATCGGGCGGGCACATAAAGTATACTGACGCGCCGCGTCGTATCACCTCGTCCGCAAGTGCCGACATATCGCGTCTGAAGCACTCTGCCCTCTCCTCAGGGGTCCCGACGTATGCAGATATATCGTTCTCACCGAACATTATGATAACGTCGGTCGGATCATGTGTCATGAGATCTTCATCTATGTGCTCAAGCGCAAAGGCGGCCGTGCCGCCGCCGATCCCGGCATCATACACACGTATACCGGCATTCGGACGAGCTCTCAGATAATGCTCAAATACAAGCTCGACCCATATTCCGCCGGACGTCAGGCTGTCGCCGAGAAAGCACACGCGTGCCCCATCGGAAAACTGCGGTATCATTTTTTCATTCTGCACATCATTCATCTCTCGTCACTCCGCCGTGCGGCGCATCTCCCTCTTTTAGTGAGTTTAATATTTCTTCAAATTCGCCGTATGTCACGGCACGGTTCAGGCGATCGCGTGCCGCCGCCGAATGCGGAACGGCACGTATAAAGTGTGCTGCACGCCCGCGCGACTCACGAATTCCCATCTCTTCACCGTGCAGCTCTATCACATCGCGTGTGAGTCTCAGCGCACAGTCTATTCTCTCCGCGATATCACGGCTGTGCGACACGCACCCATCCGCAATATCGGAAAATATCCACGGCGCTCCGAGAGCAGCACGCCCAATTGCCACGCCGTCGCACCCCGTCTCTGAGATCATCCGTGCAGCATCCTCTGCCGTTGCTATATCGCCGTTTCCGATCACCTTGATCTCCGGAGGGAGCGCTGCCCTGACCTCACGAATTATCCTGTTGTCCGACGACGGCGCGTACATCATCTCGCGCGTCCGCCCGTGTACCGTGATCTGCTCCGCACCGGCATCAACCATACGCTCGGCAAAATCCGCGGCATTTATGCTGTCACTGTCCCATCCGGCACGAATCTTTACCCACATTGCAACACCGCAGCGCCGCGTAACGGCTGACACCGCGCGCACTGTTTCCGCAGCTTTTTTCGGATCTCGCATCAATGCGGATCCGTCACCGGCGGCTACGATCTTTCTGACCGGGCATCCCATGTTGATGTCTACAGCGCAAGGCATGGTACCTTCACCATACAGATTGAGCAGACGTTCCGTCGCCTCAGCCATAACGTCCGGATCATGGCCGAATATTTGAGCGGCGCAAGGCGCCTCGTACTCTGATATCCTCGCGAGCTCCGCTGTCTTCCGATCATTATAGCAAAGCGCAAGCGCGGAGATCATTTCGGTTTCGGTATACGACGCACCGTATTCGGTGCATATAATACGAAACGGCATATCCGTAAAGCCCGCCATCGGAGCAAGCCCCGCTCTGATCCGCATATAATTCCTCCAAGCCGTGTTTTCTTCTACAGTATTTTATCACACATCGCATAACTTTACAAGGAATAATTCGCAGGACGCAGCACCGATCGTGCATATCACAGCAAATATTAATCATGCGGTGATGCAGCATGACCGCTTATGCAATTGAAAATCACGAAATACATTGCTATAATATATTTGACACCGACTTATCAACAAACCGTGCGTGTAATTATATGAAAGAAGGCAACGCATATGTGGTTACTGTTTGCATCGGGCTCCGCCCTGTTTGCCGGGCTCACGGCGATACTTGCAAAATGCGGGATCAAAAAGACCGATTCCGATGCGGCGACGGCGATCCGCACAGTCGTTGTGCTTATCTTTTCGTGGATCATGGTATGGATCACCGGGCAAGCACAGTCTGTCACATCGCTCAGCCCGAAAACATGGATATTTCTGATTCTGTCGGGGCTCGCAACCGGTGCATCATGGCTATGCTATTTCAGGGCACTTCAGATCGGAGACGTAAATAAGGTCGTCCCGATAGACAAGTCGAGCACTGTTCTGACTATCATACTGGCATTTGTTTTTCTCGGCGAAAGTGTCACATGGCTGAAGGGCTGCGCGGTCATACTTATCGGCATCGGCACACTGCTCATGATAGACAAAAAGCCCGATGCCGCAGCAAAGCCCGGCAAAAAAAGCTGGATCATATACGCTTTTCTTTCTGCCGTATTTGCAAGCCTTACATCTATTCTCGGCAAAATCGGGATTGAAGGTGTGGAGTCGAACCTCGGAACCGCCATCCGTACGGGTGTCGTGCTCGTTATGGCATGGATTCCGGTCTTTGTAAAAGGTAAAACAGATGCCGTAAAGAATATTCCGAGATCTGAACTCGGATTCATACTTCTGTCAGGGCTTGCGACCGGCGCATCATGGCTATGCTATTACAGAGCACTGAGAGACGGTCCCGCCAGCTTAGTCGTGCCGATAGACAAGCTGAGCATTCTGGTCTCCGTCGCTTTTTCGATTCCCGTATTCGGCGAGCGTCTCTCAAAAAGAGCGGCAGCGGGACTCGTTCTTATCGTAATCGGAACGCTTGTTATGCTGATAAAAACACCAACCTGACGTGCATCCGTACGTATAATTAAGTGAAAATGCGGAGGGGGCGTGTGATGTGAATGACAAAGCGCTCATCAAGAGATGCCGACGCGGAGATTGATCGGCATTTGATGAGCTTATACGAACGTATTATGATTACGTTGCGGGATTCCTCCTGAAAATGACATCAGACACTCAGCTTACCGAAGACTTAACTCAGGACACATTCTTGAAAATGATCCGCAACATAGAGAAGTTCGATCCCGGAGGCAGCGCGTCATTCGGAACGTGGCTCATTGCCATAGCGAAAAATTGCTGCATAGACCACCTTAGAAGATGCCGCATTCGGACCGAGTGCACGGACAGATCGGTACTTGTCTCGGAAGATGATGTCGCCTTTGAGGTTGAGGAACGTCTCTAATACGAGGACGTACTCAAGGCGCTTGACTCTCTTCCGCCCGAGCAGGGCTTGCCATACGGATGAAGTACCTTGAGGGTATGACGCTGAACGAAATCGCCGAGCATTTCGGCATACAGCCTAAGACCGTCAAGAGCCGAATTCACGACGGCACAGTCAAGCTGCGGCGACGATTTATCAAAGAAAGGACGGACGGGTCATGAAACAGAATGCCGATACATTAATAACAGCTCTCGCGCCGGAAATCGATCGAAAATGCGAGGAGATCCGAACGGCGCGGCGCGAGCGAAAAGGAGCCGTACTGTTTACGATCCTGTGCGCTATGACAGTGCTCATTCCGACACTGCTCGTGCTGTCCGGAGTCTCCGCCGCAGCACTCATCGCGCCGATAGTATTCATGTCAATATGCGTTATTCTGCTTTTGCCGATCTTGCTTTCCGGCAGGGGCTCGGATGTGGGAGGAGGAGCCTATGGAACGGGGCTTTGATAAATTCTTATCCAAATTTAATTTTAAGAAGATTGCCGTGTGGTATCTGATAATTGCCGACGTAACAGCTCTCGCCGCTGCAGGCACAATCGGCTACACATACCGTGAACGTCTGAACTTTGCCCTGCAGTATTCGCGGTTTGATGACGCAAAGTCAGATGAAGCGCTCCGCAAGGCAGCCGACCGGACTGCCGCAGCGTCTGCCGACGTAGTGGACGTCCTGATTCTGGAC
>CAKSEM010000085.1 GCA_934446485.1 uncultured Eubacteriales bacterium
TCGGATTTTTGATAACCGGAGTCGGCATTCCTCTTCTCGGAGTTGCTTCTCTCGGAATGAGCCGAAGTGACGGGCTGCTCGAAATGAGCGGCAGGGTCGGCAGAAAATACGGTATATTTTTCACCTGTGCGCTCTACCTTTCGATAGGTCCCTTCTTTGCAATACCGCGCTGTGCGTCAACATCGTTTTCAGTCGGTATAAAACCGCTCGTCGGCGACGATACGGCAAACTGGCTGGTGTGGGTGTTCTCTCTTGTGTTTTTCGCAGCCGTGCTGTGGTTTTCGCTCCGTCCCGGAAAAATACTCACATGGGTAGGCAAGCTGCTCACTCCGATGTTTCTCGTAAGCCTTGCGCTCCTTGCCGTAACTGCGCTGATACGGCCTATGGGTTCGGTTTCAAACGCAGTGTCCGAGGCAGCATATGTCGATAAATCTTTCTTTCAGGGTTTTCTCGACGGATACAACACAATGGACGCGCTTGCAAGCCTTGCTTTCGGGATAATTGTCGTTAACTCGATAAAGGGGCTCGGTGTCAAAGAGCCGTCAGCTATAGCCGCCAACACGCTCACATCAGGGATTTTCGGCTGTGTACTTATGGCAGTTATATATGCTGCCCTCGCAATAATCGGTGCGCAGTGCAGGACGGTTTACCCTGTATCCGCTGACGGCGGAGAGGCGCTCTACGTTATAGCAACGCACTATTTCGGCAGTGTCGGCGGTGTAATTCTTGCCGTTACGGTCACTCTCGCCTGCCTCAAAACAGCAGTCGGACTTGTGACTAGCTGCGGAGAGACGTTCTGTGAGATGTTTCCGAAAAGCTTCCGGTACAAATACTGGGCAATCGGTTTCTGTGTTATTTCGTTCTTAATATCCACAGTCGGTCTGAGCTCAATAATCGGATGGTCACTGCCCGTACTTATGCTCCTCTATCCTCTTGCCATGACGCTGATACTTCTCGCCCTCTTCGGAAAACTCTTTTCAAATGACCGTGCCGTCTATGTTTCCGTTACCGCTTTTACATTGATAGCCGCACTCTTTGACTTCGTAAAATCCCTCCCCCTCGGGCTGCCGAATACAGCAGTTTGTTCTGCGATAATCGGTGTCGGTGAGCGTCTGCCTTTCGCTGACATCGGGCTCGGATGGCTCTGTCCGGCAGGCATGGGACTTATCATCGGGCTCATAATACACTTCATAAAATCAAGAACAAAAAGTACCGCGAAAGTCTGATTAGTCCACAAAAAGCGCTAAGCGCACCAGCAGATCAGTCATATATACCGTGCAAAAGCCGCCGACGCATATAGCGCCGGCGGCTTTTGTCCGCTACGGTTAAATTCCCTTCTTTGAGCGCTCAATGTGCTCAATCTCGGACTCGTTGTAAGTTGTAACACGACCCGGAATCGGGAGGAGCTTCTCACTTATGACATCGATTATACCGTCGGCCTGCGGGAAGAAGAACTTCTCAAGTTCAAACGCAGGTGTGATCCAGTTACGTGAACCGAAAACTACCGGCGGAGCGTCAAGGTAGTCAAACGCCATCTCTGCAATGTTCGATGCCATATCGCGCATGACCGAATTGCGATCAACAGCATCGCCGACGATTATGATGCGGCCTGTCTTCTTGACGGATTCTATAACCTTTTCGTAGTTGAACGGCACGATTGAACGTGCATCGATCACCTCAGCGGAAATGCTGTACTCGCTCTCAAGCTTCTTTGCTGCATCGAGAGCGCGGTAAAGAACCGCGCCGATCGTAAGGATCGTAACATCAGACCCCTCGCGCTTGATATCGGGTTCGCCGAAGTCCACTTCGTAATAGTCTGTCGGAACTCCACCCTCATGGAACTGCTCTCCGACATCATATATGCGCTGCGACTCAAAGAATATAACAGGGTCGGTTCCGTTGAGAGCCTGATTCATAAGTCCCTTTGCGTCATACGGAGTTGCAGGGAAGCAAACCTTAAGACCCGGGATGTGAGCCGTAAGCGCGGTCCAATCCTGCGAGTGCTGAGCACCGTACTTGGAACCGACAGAAACTCTGACGATAACGGGCATCTTCAGAATCCCTGCGGACATCGACTGCCACTTCGAAAGCTGATTGAATATCTCGTCGCCGGCACAGCCGATAAAGTCTGCGTACATAAGCTCTACGATCGCACGACCGCCCGCCATAGCGTAACCGACTGCCGATCCGACTATTGCCGACTCGGATATCGGTGCATTGAAGAAGCGGTGGTACGGGAGAGCCTCGGTAAGTCCGCGGTAAACAGCGAACGCACCTCCCCAGTCACGGTTATCTTCGCCGTATGCGATCGTCGTCGGATCCTCGTAGAACTTATCAAGAATAGCTTCAAAGAGACCGTCGCGAAGGCCGAACATCTTCATCTTCGGAAGCATCTCACCCTTATCGTCGAATGCATAACGAGCCTTAGTCGCAAGCTGCTTGACTCTCGGGTTCTCTTCCTTCGGAATGAGGACCTCAGGCTCACGTGTCTCATCCATCGACTTCACGTGGTTGTTCGAGAACATGATAGAAGAGATCATCTCAGGATCACGTGCGAGATCCATTCTCGGAGATATCTCATCATCGATTGCGAGCTTGATAATCTTCGTTGTGCGGGCGATTATAGCCTCGTCAATTGCATCAAACTCCGCCTCGCTTGCGATTCCGCCATCAACCATCTTGCGGCGGTAAGCGGCTATCGGGCAAGCCTTCTTCCACTCCTCGATCTCTTCGGGGGTACGGTAGGTCGATGAGTCTGACGGAGAGTGACCGGAAATACGGTAAGTTGCAACCTCAAGGAACGCGGGACCTTTGCCCTCAACGAGAAGCGCCTTCTTTCTTGTGGTAGCGTCGATGACCGCGAGCGGGTCATAGCCGTTGACTTTCTCGGAATGAAGTTCATCCGGATTGAAGCCTGCTGCAAGACGGGCGGGATTGGTGAAGCCCATCGTCTCACCCATGGTCTGACCGCCCATGCCGTAGAAGTTGTTAAATACATTGAAGAGGATCGGCATTCCTCCGTCGGGATATCTGCCGTCCATGCCCCAGAGTTTGGTGATCTGATCCATAGATGCAAAGTTAAGGCTTTCAAGCACAGGACCGCGCCCGAGCGCACCGTCTCCGGAGTTTGCGATAACTATACCCTTCTTGTGGCAGCTTCTCTTATAGAGAGCCGCGCCGAGTGCGACCGGTGCTGCACCGCCGACGATAGCGTTGTTCGGGAATATGCCGAACGGGATGAAGAATGCATGCATCGATCCGCCGAGTCCGCGGTTGAATCCGGTGGTGCGTGCAAAGATTTCGGCAAGCGCACCGTACAAAAGGAAGTCGCGAGCTAATTCTTTCACGTTGCCTGAGTGGCATTCCTTCTCAACGACCTTCAAAATCGCACCGTCGAGGAATTCGCGCATGATATCGTAAAGCTCATCATCGTCGAGCTTATTGATAGACGACAGTCCCTTGGCAAGAATTTCGCCGTGGCTTCTGTGAGAGCCGAAGGTGAAATCGTTAATGTCGAGGCAGTAAGTCTGACCGACGGCGGATGCCTCCTGACCGATCGAAAGATGAGCCGGTCCGGGGTTCATGTACTTGACACCGTTGTACTCGCTCTTGACCTTTATCTCATTGAGCATCGTCTCAAACTCACGGATCGTTCTCATGTCATGATAAATTCTGAGGAAGTCTTCCTTAGAATATATTTTCTTCTCCTCCGCGAGCGTCTTATTGTAGGTGCACATGGGGATGCTCTCAAAGTTGATATATCCGGGCTCAAAGACCTTCCCGGGATCTACGTACTGACTCTTAGGCATGGTATTTTCTCCTTTATATTGATTTAGTTATTTTATTGAAAACATTGCCTCGCGTATGACCTCGCATACGCTCGGGTGCGGGAACACGAACTTCTGCACATCGCGCACTCTCATCTCGCGCTCGACCATCATGGCAGCGCCGTAAATGATCTCGGAAGCGTACGAGCCGATCATGTGCACACCGAGAAGTCGTCTGTGCTCGCGGTCTATGATGAGTTTTACGATTCCGTCGCCGCCCTCATTTTCCGCGATAAATCTACCGCTGTAGCGGAGGCTCAGCTTGTGCTCCTCAGCATCAAATCCCGCGCGCTTTGCGCTGTCAAGAGTCTCACCGACCGAAGCGACCTCCGGATTCGTATATATAACGGACGGGATCGATCTGTAGTTGACGCGATCCGGCGTGCCGAGCATATCCGACACTGCAACCTCGCCTTCTCGGTATGCGGTGTGCGCAAGCATTATCTTGCCGTTTACGTCTCCGGCAGCCCAGACACCCGGCACAGATGTGCGGCATCTTTCGTCCGTAACCACGGCTCCGCGCTCAAGTCTGATTCCGATGGATTCAAGTCCGACATTCGCCGTACGTGCGCGGCGACCGGTCGATACGAGGATCAGATCCGAATGTACCGATCCGCGCTCACCGCCGCGATCATAGATAACTTCACCGTCCGGCTTTACTTCTTTCACAGCCGCCCCGAGTATAAAATCGACACCGCGCTTTGCATACTCACGCTGGAGCATTGATGATATTTCACCGTCCGTCGGACCCGCAATCTTGTCCATCATTTCGATAACATGAACCGTACAGCCGACCGAGTTAAAGTAAGATGCCATCTCGAGTCCGATAACACCGCCTCCGATCACTGCGACCTCGCGCGGCAGCTTAGTTATATCGAGCACTTCCCTGTTAGTGACTGCAAGTCCTGCTTTCACAGCCTCGCGAAGTCCCGGAATCGGCGGAACTACCGCCTCAGAGCCCGTGCAAATAAGCAGGCGCTGCGCCTCATATTTATCATCGCCGCAGGCTACGGCAAAACCCTTTTCGGTGCGCCCGACAATATTTGCACTGCCGCGAACCACCGTAACACCTGCACCCTTCATCTTCGCTCCGACACCCGATACGAGCGTCTTTACGACCTTGTTCTTTCTTGCAACGACTTTTGCATGGTCGAGTGTCGCACCGGACACGGTAACACCGTACTGCTCGCCGTGATGTGCGTAATCAAGTATCTTCGCAGAGTAAAGGAGCGTCTTAGTCGGAATGCATCCTTCATTAAGGCACACGCCGCCCAGCTCGCGTTCCTCAAAGAGAATCGTGGAAAGCCCACCGTGCGCAGCCCTCTCTGCGGCATTGTAGCCGGCGGGACCTCCGCCGAGAATTATCAGATCATACATATTTTACTGCCTTTCGATCCGCTCACTTTGCAAGAAGGAGCGGGAAGTTTTCGAGAGCCGATGCGAGAGTCTTCAGAAATTTAGCGGCAGGTGCTCCGTCCACGGCCCTGTGATCAAATGTGAGCGAGAGCCCCATCGCGGGATATACGCTGCCGTCGGGTCTCACTCGGTCGGTTGTGCAGCAGACACCGAGGATCGCCACCTGCGGCGGGTTTATAACGGGAGTAAAGCTCTCGACTCCGAGTGAGCCGAGATTCGTCACCGTAAACGAACCGCCGGACATCTCGTCAGGCGTAAGCGAGCCTTCGCGCGCGCTGCCGGCAAGTGACTTTGCCGCCTTTGATACCGCACCGAGCGAGAGACGCTCAGCACCGAATATCACAGGAACGAGCAGTCCTCGATCCGTATCGACCGCCATACCCACGTTGGCGTGCTTGAATGTGCGTATGCTTCCATCCACGAGATTCGAGTTGATCTCGGGGAAGTCCGGCAGGATGCGCGATACTGCAAAGAGCACCATATCGTTGATCGTGACCTTTGAGAGTCCCATCTCCTCGCCGTGTTCCTTCAGCGTGCAGCGATATGCAAGCAGTTCAGTCGCGTCAAACGAAGAATTGAGCGTAAGCTGAGCCATCTCGGAAAGTGACGCATGCATGGATTTAGCAATTACGCGGCGCACGTTTGACATGGGTGCCTCGGTATAAGCACGAAGATCGTCGGTGACCGCTTCCGCCGCATGAGATGCAGCATCTTCAACCGCACTCTCGCGCACAAGGCGTCCCGCAAGGAAATCTTCGACAGATTCTACCGTTCCGGTATATCCTCGGTCAAGTGCAGCGTTGATATCACGTTCGATTATGCGTCCGTGAGGTCCTGTCGGCTCGACTCTCAGCATATCTACTCCCACTCTCAGTGCAAGATTCCTTGCGCGGGGGGATATGCGAATCCTGTCTCCGTCGCTTTCAGCTTCCGTAACTGCGGGAGCTGCCGCGCTCACTGCGGGGGCTGCGGGAGTTTCCGCTGCTGCAGGAGCATCAACGGCGGGAGCCGCCGGAGTTGCCTCGGCAGGCATAAGAGCTGAGATATCCTCGCCCGGAGTACCGATTATGCATACCGTATCAAGGCATGGTATAACAT
>CAKSEM010000086.1 GCA_934446485.1 uncultured Eubacteriales bacterium
CGACAGGAGCAGCAGCTCGCTCCGTCCGGCTAATTCAACGTAGTGTGCGATTCTGTTTTCTCCTGCGTCGCGGCAGAGCCCGGATGTGAAATCCGTCAGATACGAGATTCCCGCGCCGCGCAGCAGTAACGGGAGGTATCCCGAGACAGTACCGCCGTTTGCGAGTGATCTCAGGCATTCGACGGCGGAAGACAGATTTCCGATCACGCGTACGGCGACGATCGCACCTACACTCATAACTATGTATTCGGGGTGCGGATGCTTTGAGTCACGAAGGATCATAACGGCACACAGCGCAAGCACGGCTGCGGCACAGAGCTTTATTACGTTCATAATCCGAATATGCTGCGGATCGAGTCAAACAACTCGCCTATCCGTTCGGACAGCATTATGAGAACGACGACGCTGCCGGCGATCGACAGGAGCATTGCCTGTTCTTCGCGTCCTGCACGCGTCAGAATATGATGAGCTGCGGCAATGAGAAGACCGATTCCCGCAATTCGCATTATAAGTGCAACATCCATCGTTATCTCCGTTCCTCCGCGCTTGGCGGAAATTTCCGCACAGTTACGTCTACAGCAGCACTATGATGAGCGAAAGCGCACCGAGCGGCGGAAGATAGAGGTACAGTCTCCGACAGCTTTCGGCACGGCTGCGCTCGGCATCCGCAAGCTCAGACATACGGTCGGCGAAGTATTCACATCGCCGCATCTCCTCATCGCGCAATCCGTGTCCGAGCTCAGACGCAAAATCCCTCAGCAGATCCGATGCCTCTTCGGACACTGACAGTAATCCTGATTCCGCAGCGGCTGTGAGCTGCGCATAACATCAGCGAATCCCGTCTCCTCAAGCGCCTGAGATGAAAAGGAGGAGAGTATGCTTCCTACAGGGGCCATGAAGCAATCTATGCTGTCTCTGATGTGGCGGATGAGGGACAAAAGTGCTGCATATTCCGCTTCGCGCCGACGGCTGCGTCTCATGAGTGCGAGACTCATGCCGAGAGATGCCAGAAGTATCAGGACACAGCCGATCAGCCGCTGCGGTGAGATGTTCATATGCGCACCTCGCTCTCACGGAAACCGTTCGGCGGAGCTTCGGAATATGTAACTGAGGTGCGATATCCGCTGCCTTCACGGCTCAGAAGTCCGAGATATATGCCGAATACTCCCGTTGAGGCAAGCTCGCGAATCCAGTCGGAGCGGAGAAGTGAATCTATGTCCTCGGCATGTGCCGAGGCTATGATACGCACGCCCGAGGCGGATGCATGACGTATTGCTTCGGCATCATCAGGAGAGCCGATTTCGTCACAGATGATAAATTCCGGCGAGAGGGTTCTTACTGCAATTTCAATCCCGCGTCCGCGCGGGTAGGCACTCATTATGTCTGCCGATACGTATTCATCGATCCCCGCTGCCAGTTCTCCACGCGTATCGACTACGGCGGTCCGTTTCGGATCCTCGCCGGAGGAGAGCTTTACGCAGAGCTCACGCAGAAGTGTCGTTTTTCCTATCCCGGGTGCGGAGTACACGAGCATCCCGTCGCTGAAGCCTCGCCGCTTCAGAAGTGCGTATGCTTCATCTGCAGCACCGGGTGCGCGTCTCGGCACACGTATGCATACGGAGCTTATATCCGTCACTGCCGTTATGTGTTCACCGTCGGTCACGGCTCTGCCGCATATACCGGCACGTATGCCCTCGGGTGATGTTATATACCCTTCAATCAGTGTATTCGCGTGTGAATAGAGCGAATTTCCCGACAGTCGTCTCACGGTGAATTCAAGATCTTCCTCAGTGCATACAGCGTCCGTTACCGTGTTCCGACCGGACACGGTTATACAGAGCGGCTGCCCGACTCTCATGCGCAGCTCATTGAAGCGTCCGCGATACAGTGAAATACACTTTGCGGCGGCGCACGACAGCCTGTACGGCAGCAGTTCAAGCGCCGCTCTCTCTGTTTTTCCGTATTCGTCCATTTCTTTTACCGTTCCTCTCACTTATCACAGCCGCCGCAATCTCTCACGGCGATCCATCGGTCAATTATATTACGTTCTTTCCCGGTTTATGACCGAGGTTTTCCGACTTTGCACGGAATTCTCGGGACATACCTGCATATATATCTCTGTGTAGCGGATATGCTGCGATTCGGCTGCCGATCTATAGTAATAAAGAAAGGGGATCTTCGGTATACCGAAAGATCCGGGTGACTGTATGCGACTGTCAGAGGTAAAAACGGGAGACGACTGCGTTATACGCTCTGTTGACGGCGACTCCCGAGGGGCGAGAAGGCTTCGCGATATCGGCTTTGTGCGCGGTACTCACGTGATGAAGGTGTCGGTTTCACCGTCGGGTGATCCGGCGGAGTACAGCTTGCGCGGTTACAGTGTTATAATAAGACGCGAGCTGTCAGAACTTGTGCAGGTACGTGTGCTGTGATAGCGGCGCTTGTCGGAAACCCTAACTGCGGTAAGACGACCCTTTTCAACCGTCTGACGGGAAAGGAATTGCACGTCGGGAACTTTCCGGGGGTTACGGTCTCGGCATCGGTCGGGTCTTCTGTGACTGACGGAAAAGTTGAGTTTGCCGATCTTCCCGGTATATATTCACTCTCCGAGGTATCCGAGGATGAGCGCTGTGCTGTTGATTTCATAAAGTGTGTGAAACCCGATATAATCGTGAATGTGCTCGATTCAACCTGCCTCTCCCGCGGGCTTGCGCTTACTGCGGAGCTGTTTCGTTTCGGCATTCCTATAGTTGCTGTGCTTACCATGACGGACGAGCTGCGCCGTCGCGGCGGATCGGTCGATACGGATGAACTCTCCCGCAGACTCTCGGTGCCGGTAGTCCGTGCATGGAACGGAACGGGAGAGATCTCCTCGGAGCTTTCCGATATACTCTGCTCTGAAAGAGCATTGCCGACACCGCATGAGGCGATAGGATGCGGCGCATCGAAACCCGAAGAGAGGTACAGATACGCCGACCGTGTGCTTTCGGGAATATACAGATGCGCACAGAGCAGCGGTCCGTCGGGAGGGAAGCTCGACAGGCTGCTTGCGGGACGGTGGGCAAGATGGATGTTTGCCTTGATCCTGAGCGGCGCGTTCTTTATTATCTTCGGCGTTGTATCGCCGGCGGCTGATTCGGTATCCGAGCGGGCTATAGCAGGCGCTTACGGGATGCTCGAGCGCCTTCTCGGCGCGCCTTATATATCTCCCATAGTACGCTCGC
This sequence comes from uncultured Eubacteriales bacterium, assembly GCA_934446485.1. Taxonomy (GTDB): domain Bacteria; phylum Bacillota; class Clostridia; order Oscillospirales; family CAG-272; genus RUG11130. The sequence continues at coordinate 3,225 of CAKSEM010000086.1, forward strand.
TCGTGTGTGACGGACTCGTGTCGGGTGTAGGAAGCGTACTGTCATATCTTCCCGTCATTCTTTCGTTCTTTTTCGTTATGTCTATGATAGAGGATTCGGGGTATGCCGCGCGCTGCGCGTATGTATTCGATGCTCCGCTGAGACGTATCGGACTGTCGGGCAGGTGTATGGTGCCGCTCATTTGCGGAGGCGGGTGCAGTGTGCCCGCCGTAATGTCAACGCGAACACTTACAGGCGGGCGTGAGAGGGCAATATGCATATTTCTTATACCTTACGTCAGCTGCAGCGCGAAGATCCCGATATATACGACTCTCTGCCGCGCTCATCTGAGTGTCGGTGCCGCGGTGCTGCCTCTCATATACATATTTGCACTTTCTGCCGGGCTTGCACTTTCGACTTTGATTTCCGGAACGGGACGCGGCGGGGAAGAACTGTTCATTCTTGAGATGCCGCCGTACAGGGTTCCGTCACCGTACAGCTCAATGCGACTGATGTACCGCAGAACGTGCGAATTTCTGCGCCGTGCCTTCGGAATTATATTCGTTTCGTCGGCAGCAGTGAGCATTTTTGCAAATCTGACCCCGCAGCTGACCGTACCTACTGTTCCCGAGGAGAGTATTCTTTGGCAGATCGGTAACATGCTTGTGCCGCTGTTCTCGCCGCTGGGCTTCGGAAGTGCCGCAATATGTGCAGCGCTTCTCAGCGGTATTACGGCAAAGGAAGCGATCGTCAGCACGCTGGCAGTCACACTCTCGCGTGATCATATATCGCTTCAGAGTGCACTGTCGGCAGCTATCTCTCCTGCCGCAGCAGTGAGCCTTGCCGTGTTTATAGCAACCGGCGTACCGTGTATAGCGGCGGTCGGAGCCGTAAGGCAGGAGACCGGATCAGTTCGGCGCACTGTGCTGTATGTTGCCGCATGGTTTGCGATCTCGTACGTTCTGTCGCTGATAGCTTATAGTGCGGCATCCGCAGTGCTTTGCTGTTGACACGCGGTCACCGCTGTAGTATACTTAATCCATATCTTACGGCACAGAGGTGTGGTTATGGACAAAAAGGTTGTGACAATACAGGATATATCGTGCTTCGGCAAGTGTTCGCTTACCGTGGCGCTGCCGGTGATTTCGGCGATGGGAATCTCCTGCTCGGTTATACCGACGGCGATCCTGTCAACACATACGGGCGGTTTTACCGGCTATACTTTTCACGATCTGACCGATGATATACCCAAGATATCCGACCACTGGGCGACACTGGGGTTTGAGTTTGACGGAATCTCCACAGGATATCTCGGAAGCTGCCGCCAGGTCGGAATAGTAGCTGATTTTATAGCACGGCACAGAAAGAGGAACACGCTCGTATTCATCGATCCTGCTATGGCTGACAACGGACGGCTTTATGCCGGATTTGACAGCGATTTTGCAGCGTCTATGCGTGAGCTTTGCCGCACGGCGGATATCGTCGTGCCGAATATAACCGAAGCGTCAATGCTTGTCGGGTGCGATTATATCGGTTCCGGCTACGGAGAAGACTATATACGGTCAATGCTTCGCGCACTTTGTGCACTGGGACCGCAGAGGGCACTTATAACCGGAGTATCATTCGATGCCTCACGTCAGGGAGCTATGGCATATGACAGTCAGAGCGGAGAGTACATTGAGTATTATTCGGAAAACATTTCCGATAACTTCCACGGCACGGGGGATGTATTTGCTGCGGCGCTTTTCGGTGCGCTCGTTCTCGGACGGGGAATGGGTGATGCAATGAAGATCGCGGTTGACTTTACCGTGGCATCGATCAGGGCGACGATCGGCGATGACAGCCATCGTTACGGCGTAAAATTTGAAAAGGCGCTGCCGGATCTGATACGAAGGATATGATATAAATTAAGCGATAGCACCGCGACAATTTGTCGCGGTGCTATCGCTGTTTCTGACATCGGCATATGCCGATGTCAGGTGTCAGAGTATTGTCTGCAGAGAGAAAGCGCGATTTTCAGCCCAGTAAGTCGGAGATACCGATAGATAGGTTAGTATTATCCATTCTCCGCATCAAAGTTCTGCTTGAATGCGGCAAGCCGTTCCAAAGCCTTCGATATGTGATCGACAGAATATGCATACGAGATTCTTGCAAAACCCTCGCCGCATTCACCGAACGCAATGCCGGGAACTATTGCGACACCGTATTCGTCGAGCAGTCGTTCACAGAATTCTTCGCTTTTCATTCCGAACGATGATATGTTCGGGTACACATAGAAGGCACCCTCCGGCTCAAAGCAGTCAAGTCCAATCTCACGAAGTCCGCTCACCAGGAAGCGGCGTCTGCGGTTGTACTCCTCGCGCATCATGCGCACATCATCGTCGCCGTTGTTCAAGGCTTCAACAGCAGCAAGCTGTGACATGGTCGGCGCACACATAATGGCGTATTGGTGGAGCTTGAGTATCTGCTTTGTCAGCTCTGCCGGGGCACAAAGGTATCCGAGACGCCAACCGGTCATGGCATAGGCCTTTGAAAACCCACTGGCAAGTATGCAGCGCTCACGCATACCGTCAAGCGTAGCTATTGAAACGTGATCGCGCCCGTATGTTAACTCGCCGTATATTTCATCGGACAGGATCATGATATCGGTGTCGCGCAGCACATCTGCGATAGCTTCAAGATCTTCTCGGCGCATGATGGCGCCGGTCGGATTATTGGGGTAGGGGAGCACGAGCAGCTTGGTCTTCGGGGTTATGGCGCGGCGCAGCTCATCAGCCGTCAGGCGGAATGAGTTTTCCTCCTTGGTGCTTATAAACACGGGCGTGCCGCCGCACAGCTCACATATCGGAGCATAACAGACGAATGCAGGCTGCGGGATTATAACTTCATCGCCGGGCGATATCAGTGAGCGCATGGTGAGATCGATCGCTTCACTCCCGCCGACCGTGACGATGATCTCGCTTAACGGATCATATGTAAGAGAGAAGCGGCGTGAGAGATAGTCAGAGATCGCCTGCCTCAGCTCGAGTGTTCCGCTGTTTGAAGTATAGTGCGTGCGCCCGCGCTCAAGACTTTCGATTCCGGTCTGGCGAATATGCCACGGTGTTGCAAAATCAGGCTCTCCTACGGTG
>CAKSEM010000087.1 GCA_934446485.1 uncultured Eubacteriales bacterium
GTTTCGGGAGATAGATATACTATGCCTGCTGCTGTTTCAAGCTCCTTGCTGTATTCAGTATCTGCCATATTTAACCGTGCCTTTCGATTTATTCGTCGATTCCGATATTCTTCATTGCGGCAAGCTGCAGAGAGTACAGCTTATAGTATTCACCGCGCCGGCGTATCAGCTCGTCGTGCGTTCCGCGTTCGGTTATCTGTCCGTCCTCAAGGACGATAAGACTGTCCGCCGAGCGCAGCGTGGAAAGCCGATGGGCTATCATCAGCGTTGTCTTACCGCGAACTAATATTTCGAGTGCGTTCTGGATATTTCTCTCAGTCTGCGTGTCCATAGCTGCCGTTGCCTCGTCAAGAATGAGTATCGACGGTTCTTTCAGTATGGCGCGCGCTATGGACAGGCGCTGCCGTTCGCCGCCCGACAGCTCACGCCCTCCGAAGCCGATGAGGGTATCGTATCCGTCCGGCAGCTTTACGATAAAATCGTGCGCACCGGAAACTTTCGATGCTCTGATTATTTCATCAAACCCGGCATCGGGCGCGGCATAACGGATATTGTCGAGGATCGATCCGCGGAACAGGTACGTCTCCTGTGAGACTATTGCCATGCTTCGGCGCAGATCTGCTGACGAGAGCTTGCGCAGCGGGATCCCGTCCAGAGTTATCTCCCCGCGATCCGGATCGTACATACGCATCAGAAGATTTGCAAGCGTGGATTTTCCAGAGCCCGTGTGACCGACTATGCCCAGAATGGTTCCGTGCGGTACGGCGAAGGATATATCGCGCAGAACCGGACGGTTGCGGTCGTAGCCGAATGTGACACCTTTGAATTCGATATCTCCGGCAATATCGCTGTGCGGTTCCGGAGAATCCGGCTCCGGTGTGTCCGACTCCGCATCCATAATTTCGACGAGGCGGTTCATGGCGCTCAGCGCGTCCGTTGCCTGAAATGACATACGCACGAACTGGAACATCGGGCTGTATACCATCGCCATATACGACGTGAATGTGAGGAGGACACCGTAAGTGAGCTCGCCCTTAGCCACCATCCATCCGCCGATTCCGAGAACGAGCAGCTGACTCGTGTTCATGAGAAAATCAACGATCGGGAAATTGAAGCTTCCGAATCTGTGTGTGCGACGCGTTGCCTCCGCTTCGGCGCCGTTAACGCGCGAAAAGCGTTCCGAACCGTCTTGTTCACGCGAAAACGCCTTTACAACTCTCATTCCCATGAGTGTGTCGCTCAAAAGTGAATTGAGCCGTCTGGCGCTTGTGAAACGTCTGCCGTGATACTTGCCCATCTTTACAAACAAACGCCGCATGAAAATGAATATAAGCGGTACGGTCAGGATGTAGGCAAATGCAAGATAGCGGTTCATTATGAACATAATTATCAGGATCGCAGCAATCTGAACGATATTTACAAGGTAATAAGGGATTCCGGATGCGAAGAGCCAGTATATTGTGTATGCGTCCCGTGTGACCTGCGTCATGAGTGCACCGGTTTCCTTATCGGTGAAGAAGCGGAGCGAAAGCCGCTGTATGGACGAGAAAATTATGTTTTTCAGATCGAATTGAATTGAGGAGGAGACCTTGCTGCTGATGACGCTTGACAGAATGTTTACGCCCATCGACAGTATCTTAGTGCCGACTATCAGCGACAGTACCAGAAGAAGCTGTCCGTAAAACTTTCCCGCACGATCGAGTACCTGATCGTAATAGAATCCGGAGCTGATATAAGGGGTCAGAATGCTCAGCGCGCCTGTCATAAGCAGAACTGCGACAGCGGCGATCATCTTGCCGCGATAACGTGCCGCGAGAGACATTATCCGTCTGATAACGCGTCCCTTATCCATGCAGTGAAGGCAGACGCGTCTGTGTGGATCGGCATAGCGCCTGCCGCATTTGGGACAGTGCAGAGGGTCGCTGTCGGCACCGTCTTTCGGCGGAGGTGCGCCCGGACCTCCGGGCGGCGGCATACCGGGACCGCCACGCGGGATTCGGTCATCGTGTCGGGGACCGTCTCTATGTGATTTGTCCGGCATATCGCCGCCGAGATGTTCGGAGACTGCGCCGAGACTGTCCTTGAAGGTGTTGCTTGAGCGGCTGATCACGTGATATGTTCCGTCCGTTCCGACTCCGACAAGCGCGGCAGAGGCGACCTCTTCATCGTACGAGAAAGAGGTATAGTCTCGGCGGTTGAGTTCTCTGCAGCCGAGCTCGGTCAGGGACTTTTCCAGTCGGTTTTTCCGCTTGCCGCGCGTCTTTGGAACGAGTCCCGAGACTCCCCACAGCTGAACGATGAGCTCTTGCGTTATCGCTATATAGTTTTCGCATCTTATTCCGTCCGGAGACAGATCGGTTGTCGTGAAGAAATCAACTTCGTCGGGTGAGATCCCGTGTGACGATAGTTTTTCGGCAACGTGGAGCGGTATTTCGGTTTTTTCAGTGTCTTTCATATGCTGTGGTCTCCATTACGTCACTTTTGGGACGGAGTAAATAACTCAGACGGTATTTTTCTGTATTCTCTTTGAAATAATGTGCGGTGGTGATCTAGGCGGCCGTTTGGGTGTCGAAAGCGGCTGTGCGCCGATGCTGAGGCTGAATATATCGCGGCCGCACCGTGCGGTGTCACGCAGGTCTTGATTCACAGGGCGATTCTATCATACGGCGCGTCCAAAGTCAACATATTTGAATGAAGTTTTGGAAACAATTTGTCGCTTCGGCGGTTGTATCTGTCTGCAGCATCAGAATCGAATATGCCGCGAAATTTTTCATATATTATGTTCTGGAGATATCAGCAAAATTTCGGAAAGGTGTGATTTAGTGATGAAAAGAATCGTTTCAGGCTTGCTCGTTGCAATACTGCTCATCTCGGGTGCAGCGGTCTTTCCGCATCGCACTGCGGCAACGCCGGAGGACGGCGAGATGCCGTTTGAGGTTGCGGCAAAGAGCGCGCTTCTCATGGATTATTCGACTGGTACGGTGTTGTTTGAACAGAATGCAGATACACCGCTCCCACCGGCATCGGTCACCAAGGTGATGACGCTGCTCCTCATTATGGAGGCGGTTGACGGCGGCAGACTTTCGCTTGACGATAAGATTCCGGTGAGCGAGAGAGCGGCTTCCATGGGCGGCTCACAGGTGTACCTTGAACCCGGAGAGAACGTGTGTGCCGAGGATCTCTTGAAAAGTATAGTGATCGCATCAGCCAACGATGCGGCACTTGCTATGGCGGAAACAGTTGCCGGCAGCGAGGAGGCGTTCGTTGCTAAAATGAACGAACGTGCTGCGGAGCTCGGTATGAAGAATACGAACTTTGAAAATGTGACGGGGCTTGACGACAGCACAGAAAATCATGTGACAAGTGCACGCGATATTGCCTTAATGTCACGCGAGCTGATGAGCCACGAGAAGATATTCGAGTTTTCCTCTCTGTGGAGGGATTCGATACGCGACGGAGCGTTCGGACTGACGAACACCAACAGGCTTGTACGGTTTTACAACGGTGCGACGGGACTCAAGACCGGATCGACATCTAAAGCCGGCTTCTGTATCAGCGCAACTGCAAAGCGTGACGGACTGCATCTTATCGCCGTGATAATGGGAGCGGAGACGCGAGATGTCCGAAATGAGGCGGCAAAATCGCTCCTTGACTGGGGATTTGCCAATTATGCGATCTACAGTAATGCGGCAGGCGAGACACAGGGAATACCGGTGCGCGGAGGTACGGTGCGGTCAGTGACGGGCGGATATCCGGCAGCGCAGTTATTGCTGACGCGCGGGCAGGAGAAGAACGTAACGGTTGAGTACCTGTCGGATGAGTTCATCGCAGCGCCAGTAGTATCGGGAGACCGGATAGGAACGGTCAGATATGCGTGTGACGGGAAAGTTCTGCGAGAGGATGCTATTACGGCACAATCAGATGTACCGGAGATCGGATTTGCGGGACTTCTGCTGAAAATGATAGGAGGGTATCTGCTGAAGTAAAGAAAAATCACTGAAAATTCATCGATTGCCTATTGAAAATTACGAAGGAATGTAGTATCATATACATGTGAATAATTATAGATTCGGAGATGGCGCAAAAGCGCAATTCGGCATCTCCGGGAGGGACCCGAAGACATTTTGCGGTGACTTCAAAAGAAAAGGATGAAGATGGCACTTAAACTGAATAGGAATTTTTTGAAGGACTTTATTGATCTTGACGACGGCAGCGGAGAAATATCAAAAATATCGCATATTGCAACCGCAGCTTTGGAACTTGTTCGCAACCGCAACGGCGCGGGACACGATTTTCTCGGATGGCACGATCTTCCCGTGAACTATGACAGAGAAGAGTTTGCGCGTATACTTGATGCCGCAGGAAGAATTCGCAAATCATGTGATGTGTTTATAGTTATCGGCATCGGCGGCTCATATCTCGGTGCACGTGCGGCTATTGAATTCGTTAAGTCACCGTATTACAATAATCTCAAAAAGGACACACCGGATATATACTTTGCGGGAAACAGCATAAGCTCGTCGGCTCTTGCCGATCTTCTGAAAATTTGTGAGGGACGCGACGTTTGTCTCAATGTGATTTCAAAGTCGGGCACGACTACCGAGCCGGCGGTTACTTTCCGTATTCTCCGCCAGCTGCTTGAAAAGAAGTACGGAGTTGACGGTGCGAGAGAGCGAATATTCGTCACCACCGACCGCAGCCGCGGAAAACTGAAGGAGTTCTCAACGAAGAGAGGGTACGAAACGTTCGTCGTGCCGGATGATATCGGCGGACGCTATTCTGTCCTTACGGCGGTCGGACTTCTGCCTATCGCCGTTTCCGGTATCGATATCGAGCAGATGATGAAGGGCGCGGCAGATGCCCGCAGCACTTATCTCACTGACAACATTTCGGAAAATGATGCCGTGACATATGCTATGATCCGTAATATCCTTTACGATAAAGGTAAGTCTACGGAGATTCTCGTCTCCTACGAGCCTGCGCTCCAGATGTTCTGTGAATGGTGGAAGCAGCTTTACGGCGAATCCGAAGGCAAGGACGGCAAGGGACTCTACCCATCGTCGGTCATCTGCTCAACCGATCTTCACTCTCTCGGTCAGTACATCCAAGAGGGACAAAGGACTATGTTTGAGACGGTCATCAGTTTTGAGAAGTCAAATGATACGGTTACCGTTCCGGACGATCCGGAAAATATTGACGGACTCAACTTTCTCTCAGGCCGCCACCTTCACTACATAAACTCGATGGCAATGAAGGGAACACTTCTTGCACACAACGACGGCGGAGTTCCGAATATTGTGATCGAGCTTACCGACCGCAGCGAATACACTTTCGGTTATCTTGTGTACTTCTTTGAACTCGCCTGCGCGGTTTCCGGCTATATGCTCGGAGTCAATCCGTTTGATCAGCCGGGCGTTGAGGCATACAAAAAGAATATGTATGCACTTCTCGGAAAACCGGGATATGAAAAGGAAAAAGAGGCTCTCGAAGCCCGAATAAAATAATCTAGGAGGACACTATGTTAAAACTGATCATCGGCGCGAAAGGTTCCGGAAAGACAAAAACTCTCATAGACCTGGTGAACGGTGCACTCAAGGAGACCAGCGGTTCCGTAGTATGCATCGAGAAGGGTGATAAGCTGAAATTTGATATAAGTTATCATTGCAGACTCATAGATACCGAGCAGTACGGCATTGCGAATGCAGAGGCTCTCTTCGGCTTCGTTTCGGGCATTATGGCGAGCAACCACGATGTCACCGATATTTTCATCGACTCGGCTTTGAAAATATGCGAGAACGATCAGGCGGCATTTGACAGCTTCCTCACAAGATGTGCGGATTTCGTTGAAAAGAACGAGATCAACTGCGTCATCACCTCATCGCTTCGTCCCGAGGACGCAAGCGCAACCGAGAAGCAGTACCTCTGATAATCGGGCATTATCCTACAGTATAAAGTAAAATTTCGGATCGGACTCTCTGTGAGTTGCTGTTTGTGCGGCGTTACTGCTGTCGTCAGCATGACTTCGGCAGAGATTCCGGTCCGCTCTTTTGTCGATAGATAACTTCGGGACCTGAAAGGACGAACAAAACCATGAAACGTATTTTTTCGATGATCCTTATGCTTGTCATAATTTGCGGTGTAATTTCATGGCAGGCGGCGGCAGCAGGCGACGGCAGCGGGCCTGAAATACGCAATGTTATCATTATGATTCCCGACGGCGGCGGGTTCGGAAACTTTGACCTTGCTGAGGCAATTAAGCTGACGGGGATCGGAGTAGACGGAGCGAGAACGCCGCTTACAACTGATG
>CAKSEM010000088.1 GCA_934446485.1 uncultured Eubacteriales bacterium
GTCGTGAGCTTCGAAAGTATTTCACTGCAGACGACTCCGAGCATGTGCTGATTGATGCAGACTATTCACAGATCGAGCTGAGACTGCTCGCTCATCTCTCGGGCGACGAAGCGATGATCGCTGCGTTTAACTCCGACACCGACATTCATACGATGACGGCAGCAAGCGTATTCGGTATTTCACCGGAGGAAGTCACCCCGGATCTCCGTCGTCGCGCAAAAGCTGTAAATTTCGGGATAGTCTACGGGATAGGTGCATACTCTCTCTCTCAGGATATAGGATCAACACGACGTCAGGCGGAGGAATACATCGAAGGGTATTTCAGAACGTATCCGGGCGTCGAGCGCTACCTAAAGGAAACGGTGGACCATGCGATCGAATCGGGATCCACTGTGACAATGTTCGGAAGAAAGCGCTGGATTCCCGAGCTTTCATCCAAAAATCACAATATTTCCGCATTCGGTCGCAGAGTCGCAATGAACAGCCCGATCCAAGGGAGTGCCGCTGACATTATAAAGGTCGCTATGATCAACGTCTCACGCGCACTGCGGGAATCCGGCATAGATGCGCGCCTTATCATGCAGGTCCACGATGAGCTGATCGTAGAATCCTCCCGCGACTGTGCCGAGACGGCACGTGATATCCTCGTCCGCGAGATGGAGGGTGCAGCAAAGCTCCGCGTCCCGCTCTCGGCGGAGGCAGGCATCGGTGACAACTGGTTTGACGCAAAGTAACCTTGATAATAGCTCCGAATAAGGATCGGTGCTGCACCTGATGAAATACACTCAGGTACAGCACCGATCTTTTAATAATCATAAAAGCCTTACATCGAACTTTTCGCCGCATTTCGGACATTTGACAGTATGCTTTCCGCGGCTGGCAGGGAGCTTAATTATGGCACGACAATGCCGACATCTGCGAAAGCGGTCGCTTCTGATGTAGCGGACCCTATCAAATTGCAGCTTAAAAAATATGCGCACTCTGCCCCATATCGCAGTAAATCTGCGATTTTCGGCAAGCCGCCTGACGTAATTTTTCGACATCATCCTCCAGACAGCCACAACCAGTACCGCCAGTGTTAATATGTGCAGCACAGGCGTGCAAAAAATTGCGTTGAATATGCATAACAATGCATATACTCCGAGCGTAAAGTATCCGAGACTGTCGATCCCGTACCTTCCGGAAAAGAAGCGCGCGATCCGACTCATAAAACCATTCAATGAAGACAGTTCCTTTCTGCCGTAAATCTTATCATATTGTACCCTCGGAATATTACCTCAGAAATAATTCAGAATTAAGTTTCTGTCCCGAAACTGTAAACACTTTTCAATGAGAAGCACGACACCGTTCCGAGTCTGCCGCTGCCAAGATTCCGTCGCACACCTCCGACGTATACCTATCGAGCGATTCAAAATCGATGGAGGCACCGTATATTTTTTCAATTTCAAAATGTGCATCGGCACATGATCTCAGATGTTCTTCTGCTTCCGCCAGTATGACCTCCGAACACTTGTGAGCCAAGCGCATCCCTCCTCGCGAAGCGGCAAGGCGATCGCGGATAATAAATCTGTCCATATTGATTTTACGTTCCGCACTCTCCCCGACTTCAACCGTCAACAATGTTCTGCAATGCGGTATGTATATGTCGGAAATGCACGTGGGACAGATGGGATCGGGCGATATGCATATGCTACACCCGACCGAGCTGAGTGCCTGCGATGCTGCCGACATAAAACTGTATGCAGTCCCGTATGTGTCCTCGATCCGATATACGGCAGATGCCAAGTCTTCAAAATGCGGCAGTCTGACGCGTCCGCGCATTCCGATCGCTCTTACGGGCAGTTCTTCGCGCGCACCTATACCGTCAGGCCGTCCGAACGACCTGACCAACCTGTCGATTGCACCGTTCATCTTTTCGTGATCTATGCATCCATTGCCGTCATGAATGATATCGTCACACAGCATTCCGAAGTATCCGAGACTGCCGTAAGCTCTTCCGAAGCCGTCACTCTTGATCTGCGAAAGTCTCTCGATATCGCCGCGCGCATCCGATAACATCGCACAGTCCCAAAACACCGAAAGATCGATCAGTTCAGACGCCGCACCGGGGTATCGCATATCCAGGCTGTGCGGAGATGTCCCGTCGACCACAGCTACTCTGCCGTCTATCACCACAGCATCGAGAGATGTATAATCCGAGCTGCACAGATAGCTTTGAACGTTGTACCCGGCTTCGTCGGCCGCATCCGCTATGCGGCGCATCATGGTACTCTTTCCGCAGCCGGATGAGCCTTTGATTATGTACAGTCTCCCGAGCCGCTTTTCGTCGGCTATGCTTCCGTAAAGCCCGCAAAAACCGTCCCGTGTGTTCATTCCGATAAAGCCGTCCCCTGCTGCAGATGTTGCTATCGGTGTTCCGTAATCAGTTATAAATCTCATAATAAATCTCCGCAAAATAAAGTATCGTCCTTATCATGATATGATGCCGATGTTATTTTGACAGAGAACGCCGAAAGGCACCGCATAAGCGGTGCCTTTCCCGTAATGCGAGACTCACTGTACTTTAAGTCTCAGCGTAAATTCAAAGCTTATTATGTTTGACGAATAGGAGGCGGAACAGCTTGCCGCAACCTTCGTAGGTGTGCCGTCGGTCGGAATACTGTCAATAGGCGTAGATATTTCAATCATATATCCCGTTGCATCGAGGATACGGTCGAGCAAAGTCGCAAGGTTGAACTCTTCGTCCGATGCGAAAGAGATAACATAGCCCCCATCATCGAACACCTCGGTGAATTTAGCCTTTATCAGTTTCTCTTCGGCGCTTGTCAGATCCTTAGTCATTCTGAGGCGGAACGTCGCATCCCAGAAGCCGCCGTCGGGGTCGGTTATCGTATAACCGACAGTTTCAACGAAAATATCTCCGTCTGAATGATCTACGTATGTGTTCTTGAGCTGTTCGGTCATGTCCGCATCGACCTCGATCATGTATCCGGCAGGAAGTCCGAAGAACGTGAGACGCTCCTCGATAATAGCAGTAAGTCTCTCGGAGGTAATATCCGATGAATAGCCGAAAGTCACCGACACAACACCGTCCGCGTGTACTCGCTCTGCGCAAGCCTTCATTTCTTCTTCCGAAGCCGTAAGAGTACGGTCCTGGCTGTAATCGGGAGCAGGCACGGCGCATCCGTTATCGGTTATCTCAGTGAAATCCGGATCTATCACAGGGGAGTTCGTGCTGACGGTAAAGCTGCTGTTATACGCACCGCCGCCATACCCGTGAGTTCTGCACTGTTTCATGGTAATGACCTTGTCGCAGCTCAGTGAATTGTAGAGGGAAACGACCCCTGACGGCGGGCAAGTATAGTCGCCGAGACCTGCATCTATAACCACGCGGCAATCGCGGATCCTCGTTGCGAAGTAGCATGAGTCGTAATATTTTGAACCGTCGGTATAATCGGGTCTCCATCCGTTCAGCCGTTTTGCGACCTTGGCTCCGGCGATGTCACACATCCACGGTATCCCGGTACTCACTAAATTAATCTTGCTGTATATTCCGGCAACAGCAATCGACTGGAAGCCACCCATAGAACCGCCGGATACTGCAATGTCCCGTCCGTTCCAAAGATCGGCAAACTGCTTCTCCGCAAAGCGGATAGCCATTATATCGCGGCTCAGCATACCGAGAAAGTAGCTCGCCTCACGGGTCGGGTTGTTAAAGCCCCATCCGTTGATGCGTGCAGCAGCCGCGCGGTAATATGCATCATCGCCGTGGTTCTTGACACTGTGGGAATTGACCGTTATCGTTATACCGTCGGTATTGATTCCGGCACCGCAGCCGGATGGCTGTCCGTACGCCATGAATGCCGCATAGATTTTGAGCGAAGACGGGTCGGCGCCGACAGGTACCGTAATGTGTCCGTATGCGGGATCGCCCGTCGTTTCAACTGCAATGTCATACACGGTATATCCCGGAATGCTTATATTTTCGCATATCTTGAATTCACTTGCCGTAGGTTCGAGAGCTTCAAGCTTCGCCATAACGGAATCCCAGTATTCGTTGAAATCCGACGGGATCTTTGCTGCAGGCACCACTTTATCGAAATCGAATATGACGCTCGCGTCCATTGCCCTCTCGGAAAGGTTTGAGATTTTGACTCCGCGACGGTTTGCAGCATAGACGTACAGACGCGCAGCACCCGGCACGCTGCAGCCCACACGCTTGAGAACGAACTGACCTGCGTGACCGCTGACAGTACCGTTCGATCTGGCGCCGTCTTCGGCACTGTACTCCCATAAGAACTGCGGAACCGAAACGATACGATCGCCCTCAAGGAGGGTTACCCTGAACGTCACAAAATCATTGACGGAATAAGCAAGCGGGTTCTTGTCGGTTTCACAAAGGAACGACACATTTGCTATATTGTCGGAAGATACCTCGTCGATCTTATAGGTGCCGAGCGCAGTATAGCCGCTGACAATAACGAACTGATGACGTGCCGATATTGCTTCGCTTGCAATGCGCGCAAAGTACGGCGCAGCATACTTTGTCGATACGGCAAACGTGAGGCGGCCATCCTTTTCTGTGATCGAATACTCAAGACGTCTGAGAGTAGGATCTACTTCAAAAGCTATAACCCTGCCGTCGGCACTGTCCGATATCGGAAGAGCAACACCCGTCAGTGATTTTATCGTATCCGACACCTCTCCGAGTCTCGTATTATCAAGGCTGTCGCTGTAGAGCGAATACTCTGCAAGCGGGTTGCCCGCAATTCTCGGCGAGCGGTCAAAGCTCTCGGCGTAATCGTAAAGCCTGTTGATGAGAGTTGCAATTTCGGCACGTGTTGCGGTGCTCTTCGGATTGAATCTTCCGTTTTCATCGCCGCGGACTATTCCCGACCTGCGCATGGATTCTACATCTCCTGCTGCCCACGACGCAATTCTTAATTCATCCTCAAAGTGATCTATGGCATCGGAAACATCGGAAAGCTCAATCCATGCATATTTGATATATCTCGCAGTCATTACCATCAATTCTTCGCGTGTTACGGGACTGTTTGCACGGAAAGTGTTGTCTTCGTAACCGTTAACTATTCCAGCCTTGACTGCCCATCCGACATACTGAACATACCATGCGTTTGCAGATACATCGGAGAATGAGTTTTCAGAATCAGGCGACGCACCGTGCAGGCGCGAAAGAAGCGTGATATACTCAGCTCTCGTAAGCTGACTGGATGGTGCAAAGGTATCGTCGGTCATGCCCTTGATCAGTCCGCGCTCGTACGCCTTGACCACATCGTCATGATACCAAGAATTCGGCTTTACGTCCTTAAATACACTGTCGCTCGCAGCGATCGAAATTGCGCAAACGATTGCCGTAAAAAACGACACAATACCTATCAAAATGCGTTTTTTCATGTTTTCACCTCTCATAACGAATAAAATATTACACAGTTTATGCACTGCCTTCGGATTTATGCGCGTGTGAACTGTGCTGCGCGGGTCTCCGTCAGGCATAACGGTTATCGATCATCGCGGCGTATCCGCGACACCGATCTCACGAATAATACGTGCGGGATTACCCGCGACCACTGTATACGGCGGCACGTCATGCGTCACAACTGAGCCGGCACCGACAACCGCACCGTCACCGACCGTAACACCCGGCAAAATTGTGACACCTCCGCCGATCCACACATCGTCACCGATGCTGACGGGCGCCGGCAGGCCGATTCCGCGGCGGCGCTCCGAGGGATCGAGCGGATGACCTATTGCATATATGCACGTTTTCGGTCCGATCATACAGTTATCCCCTATCCTGATCGGCGCGGCATCGAGAAAGACACAGTCGAAATTTGCAAAAAAGTTGTTACCGACACTTATGTTGTATCCGTAATCGCAGTGAAACGGCGGTTTTACAAATATGCCAACGCCGACACTGCAGAAAAGCCGACGCAAAATCTCCTCGCGGCGTCCGACCTCAGTTTCCGATGTGCGGTTGTACTCTTCCGAGAGAGTACGCGCCGCACTCTTATCAAGCATCAGCTGTCGGTCACCGGTAAAGAACGGCTGACCGCTACTCATGCGCTCGCGCTCGGTCATTTTGCAACACCTCCGCCGTACAAAAAATCGGATAATCATGTATTGAAAATCGGGGCTGCACGGCAGCCCCGATCCGACATCTGTCAGTCAGTTATTATTTCGCCGTAGCACTCGCCGAAAGCACACGCGGCATTGGATTCGTCAGTGTCGATATGCATTGCGGGAGCAAACTTCGGACTTACTCTGATCACAAC